>WJLZ01000199.1 GCA_014728215.1 Chitinivibrionales bacterium | reverse complement strand
TTCACGTGATTTGTAGTTGGACTGGCCAAACCCTTCGAACTTTATCCGTTCGCCGGCAGCATGCGGACCAGCTTCAATACAATGCCGCATCACGCGGGCCAGTGTCGGGTTTCGAGCATATTTCGGGACATCATTGACAAAAGCTATCACAAGGTCCTGGTACAGAGACCTGAGGGTTTCCGTATCCGCGCCCTCGATATGGCGCGCAACGATTTCAGGCATTCCGCCGATCTTGACATACGTATGGAACAACTCCATCAACCCGCCAAATGCACTTTCAGGCCCGGGGACCTTCTCATATGCATCCAGCGCAAACCCATTGCCTGTAGCCCTCAGGTATTCATGGAAACTCAAGGGATACATATGGGCATGCTCGGTCCGCCCGACAGGAAATGAAATTACCGGATCGGAAAGGACTGTCTGCAGGAGTGAACCGGCAGCGATAACATGAAGGTCGGGGTATTCTTCATAAAAATAGCGAAGCAGCGCAATCGCTTCCGGACACGCCTGGATTTCGTCAATGAACAGCAGACTCGCCCCCGGCTTGAGCGCAATGTTTTTCTGAAGCTGAATTGCCTCGATAACCTGCCCGGCTGTAAGACCTCGACGAAAAGCCGCCGCATCCGAAGGGATTTCAAGGTTGAGTTTAACAAAATTGCGAAAGCCATGGGCAAACCTCTCGACAACAGTCGTTTTGCCCACCTGCCGGGCGCCACGAAGAATAAGCGGCTTGCGCGATTTATTCGCTTTCCATGTAGCGAGAAAATCCTCTATATCTCTTTTAAATAGCATGAAAATTATCCAACCTATAACACAAAGAAGGTATAATTCATTACAAATATTGTAATAAAATATACCATCATTCTCTGCATATAGCAAGAAAATGTCCCCGAACTCGATCACCCCCCCCAGCCGGTGCGCAGTCGATCGTACCTGGGCCGGAAACCAATGCAGATAGAAACCGGAGGTGCGAGGCCCCGGTCCAAAAACGCTGATTACGAATTCAGGGTACCCATTCTCTTTCTTATCTCCCCCATCGCTGTGCTTTCGTACAACGGGAACCTTTTGGTCCCCCGCTTATTCTCCCGAACGGGCGAATAGGGGCCTTGGACGCTTTTGCAGCAGGAAGTTCGGGATAATCGAATTACCGCCGGCTTAAAGTACAAAAGTTCGTCCGTCCCGTGAATCTCCCGAGAACCTGCGGCAAGAAGTTCCTGACCTGCAGGCTGCTCGAAGTTTCCTTACCGGAATGAGCGCTGTGCTTTTGTAAAGCGCATTTTCCGACCGCCGCCGCTTTGGCGTCCAAAAGGGCGTCTGGTGGGTTCGGGTGTTTCCGGCACGAGGGCCTCCGGATAGTCAAAACCAGGATACCTGAGCGCGTTGACCCGTTTGCCGATACTACGCTCGATACTCCTCATCTGCTTCTGTTCTCCATAGGCAACAAAGGTAATGGCGGTACCGGTTGTCTCGGCCCGTCCTGTTCTGCCGATACGATGAACATAATTTTCACCATACTCGGGGGCGTCGTAGTTGAGCACATGGGAGATCCCCGTAACATCGATACCTCGGGCGGCGATATCGGTGGCGACAAGAACCTTGTAGCGCCCGTATTTGAATCCGTTAAGCGCCTGGCGGCGTTGTGACTGGGTCCGGCCGGCATGCAACGCAACCGATTGTATACCGCTGCGGCCAAGCCAGCGGGAGATTTTGTCTGCCCCGTGCTTTGTCCGTGAGAACACCAGCATGGTTTCAATCATTTCATTCTTCAAAATATGGGTAAGTAAATCCATTTTTTTCTGCTGAGAAATGGTATAGAACTGCTGCTCGACCGTATGGACCGGAGTTCCCGGAGCACCAATTTCGATTACCTTCGGGTCACGCTGGATTTCCCGTATCAATCTTTTTATTTCCGGTGAGACGGTGGCCGAGAAAAGTAAGGTCTGACGTTTTTTCGGCACCTCTTTGATGATCTTTCGGACATCTTTAATGAATCCCATATCATACATCCGGTCGGCTTCATCAAGCACCAGTATTTCAACACAGGACAGATCGATCGTGCGGCGTTTCAGATGATCGAGCAAACGCCCCGGCGTCGCGGCAACAATATCGCTCCCCTTTCTGAGTTTGCGGATCTGATCTCTAATAGGAACCCCGCCGTAAATAGAACATGAACGGAGAGCACTCCGCGCACCGTACCGGGTAACCGATTCGGTAATCTGCTGGGTAAGTTCCCTGGTGGGGGCAAGAATCAGCGCCCGTGGCAGCCGTGCTCCATGAACGGCGGCACTGGGCTCACAAAGCCGATGAAGAATGGGCAAAACAAAGGCCGCGGTCTTTCCTGTACCCGTGGGCGCACATCCGATAATGTCAAGCCCCTGAAGAGCAACCGGAATCGCTTTGTGCTGAATTTCAGTCGGGGAGGTGTAGCCCGCACGGCGGACGCCCTCCATAACGGTTTCGGCAAAGCCGAAGTGAGAAAACTCCATAATAATCCCTTTCCAGAGCACCATTCTTCGATGCCCCTTGGAGTCAAGTGGTTGGTGACACGCTACTTACGGATGGGGATGAGCAGGGAGCTTTCGGAAGGCGATAAACGATTCCATCAAGAACCTGTGCCAATAATCATCGGAGAGCGGGTCTTGGTATGCCGACGCCCTGTAATTAACTTAAACAACGTCGGGTCCTGCATTCGCAGGCCCCTAATATACGTTATGCCCGCCCTAACATTTTATCCGGGTGAATAATTCTACCTTGCATATCGTATTTTTATTGATTATTTTACCAAATAACCAAATACAAAAGAAATATCATGAAACAACAGGAAAAGCTTAAATTCGAAGCCCAGGCACAGATAATGAAAGCTCTGGCCCATTCAACAAGGCTCTTTATTGTTCACCGCCTCGCGGAACGGGAACACTGTGTCTGCGAACTCACCGATCTTATCGGTGCAGATATCTCCACTGTATCAAAACATTTGTCTATTATGAAAAATGCGGGGATTATCGGTTCTGAGAGACGAAATACGAATATCTATTATTCCCTCAAAATGCCCTGTATTCTCAATTTTTTCTCCTGCGCCAATGAAGTGCTGAAGAAAAAGCTGGAAGAACAGATGGATATTGTGTAATTTTTTTGGCTAATATTTGGCTATATTGCCAAATAACAAAGGAATCTTTTATGAAGTGGAAACAAGAATGGAAAATGCTGCTGATTCTTATCGCAGGCTTTTTTATCGCCTTTTTTCTTCCCCTGGGCAGCGATCGGTTTACGAATGCAATTATCGAATCCTTGCACCTGGTGAAATGGTATGCCCGGGAGCATGTTGTGCTGTGCCTGGTGACCGCCTTTTATATTGCCGGCGCGATCTCGGTATTTATCAGCCAGGGATCGGTCATGAAATATCTCGGCGCGAAAGCGAACAAGCTGCTTGCCTATGGGGTTGCATCGGTATCCGGCACCGTTTTAGCGGTCTGTTCATGCACCGTCCTGCCCCTTTTCAACGGTATCTACCGCATGGGAGCCGGGCTTGGTCCCGCCTCGGCATTTCTCTATTCAGGACCGGCCATCAATATCCTGGCAATCGTGCTTACCGCCCGAATACTGGGAATACAGTTGGGCATTGCCCGGGCGGTGGGAGCAATCCTTTTCAGTATCGTTATCGGCGTCGGTATGCATTTATTGTTCCGTAGGGACGAAAAAGAACGGGCCGAAGTCGCAATGCAGATGCCGGTGGAGGCTGAAACTCGGCCCCTGTGGCAACGGGCGCTCTTTTTTATGTCGATGATTGGTATCCTTGTTTTTGCCAACTGGGGAAAACCCGACCTTCACCAGGGTATCTGGTATACCATCTACCATGGAAAATGGATTATCACCTCGGGTTTTGCAGTGTTTCTCGCCGTCATTCTCATTGCCTGGTTCGGCATGCGATGGTGGAAAATGGTGATCACCGGGGCTGCTACAGCACTGACGGCTGTTGTCTGGGGGGCCATTTCTCCGCTTATCCCCTTTGGCACGGGAATAGTTTTCTTTTCCTTTTTCACTTCCCGCAGCCAAGGCGAAGCCGGTGAGTGGTTCGATTCATCCTGGAGTTTCGCCAAACAGATTACCCCCCTCCTGTTCTGGGGAGTTCTGATCGCGGGATTTCTTCTTGGCCGGCCCGGTGGTGAAGGTATCATACCATCGGAATGGGTATATAAGGCGGTCGGCGGCAATTCACTCCGGGCAAATCTTTTTGCCGCAATTGCCGGTGCGTTCATGTATTTCGCTACCCTGACCGAGGTGCCGATTCTTCAGGGACTCATTGGCAACGGTATGGGTGAAGGCCCGGCTCTTGCCCTGCTCCTTGCCGGCCCGGCGGTATCGCTGCCCAACATGCTTGTTATTCGAAGTGTTATCGGCACAAAAAAAACCATTGCCTTTGTAACGCTGGTTATTATCATGGCAACCATATCGGGTATTATTTTTGGAACGATAGTTTAAAACAAAGGAGCTTTACTATGAAAGAAGTAAAAGTTTTGGGCACAGGATGTCCAAAGTGCAAAAAACTTGCGGAAATGATCGAGCTGGTTGCACGGGAAAATGGCTTTGAAATTAACCTGGAAAAAGTGACCGACATGAACAAAATCGTTTCGTATGGGGTGATGATGACCCCGGGTCTTGTTATCGACGGCGAGGTGAAAACATCGGGGAAAGCGCCGAATCCGGATGAACTCAAAGAAATGCTGCAGTAAGGAGAAAGAATGATTATAAAACAATGTATCACCGCCCTGTTTTTAACAGTACTGTTTCTCTCGTGCGGGGCCGCACAAGACAATACCCCCCGGGAGGATGACGCCGGCAAAACACCTGTCTCCTCTCAAAAGGCCGCTCCGGAAGCCTCTTCCTCGGAACCACGGGAAAGTCCCAAAACCGTGGTCTACTATTTTCATACTTCATTTCGATGCCACACCTGCCATATGATCGAATCACTGGCAAAAGAAGCAGTGGAAAAGGAATTTGCCGATGAATTAAAATCGGGCGAAATGATTTTCAAATCGGTAAATATCGAAAATGAAGAAAATAAACATTTTGTCAAAAATTATAAGCTGTATACCAAATCGATAATCCTTTCGCTTGTTTCGGGCGATAAGGAACAGAAATGGAAAAACCTCGACAAAATATGGCAATTGGTCAAGAAACCCGATAAGTATAAGGACTATGTAATCGAAGAGATCAACAGGCTCCGCGCTCCGGCAAAAGGATAAGCTTTGGATACCTATTTACTCGACATGGCGGCGGCGGTCTGGCTTGGGGTTCTCACCTCCCTGAGTCCCTGCCCACTGGCGACAAATATTGCGGCGGTCTCCTTTATCGGTAAACAGGTGAGCACGACACGAAGTGCGCTGTATTCGGGTATCGCCTATACAGTGGGACGATCGCTTACCTATCTGCTTCTTGGTGCGGTGCTGGTTTCCGCCACCCGAGCGATTCCGTCAGTCTCCCTGTTCCTTCAACGGTACATGAACATGTTTCTTGGGCCGGCGCTTGTTCTGGTTGGCCTTTTTTTGCTTGACATTTTCTCATTCAGCTTTGGTGGAAGCCTGCTTCCTCAGTCGACACAGAAAAAGCTTGCTTCTTTCGGGCTTTTGGGACCACTGCTCCTCGGGGCCGTCTTTGCCCTTACCTTCTGCCCCGTATCCGCCGCACTGTTTTTCGGCAGTACGATATCACTGGCGGTAAAACACGGCTCACGAATTGTAATGCCGTCACTCTACGGAATCGGAACGGCGCTGCCGGTTATCGCTTTTTCTTTTATTATCGCCCTGGGCGCCCATACAATAGGAGAGGCATTCAACAAGGCCTCTGTATTTGAAAAATGGGCGAGAAAAATAAGCGGAATTATATTCATTTCTCTTGGCTTATATCTTTCAATTAAGCATCTGTTTTAAGTTTTAATGCTAATCAACCAAAGGTAAACCGCAGCCCCAGGCCCCCACTCATGTCAAATTGGGTGGCCGGTGCAAGTTCGAATATCGGTGCGATTTCGAGGAAAAGATCCAGCGGTGCCCCTTCAAACAAATAAGACATTCCGAAAGGAATTCGTGCACCGACATGAGCTTTGCCGGCCCCGGCTATTCGTATAACGCCGCCCAACCCCATATACAACGGCAAACTCCCGCGGGTTACCTTAATGAAACGGTGATTATGGATAAGATAATCTGCATGGATATGAAGGAAATCTCCTCCGGCAAATGACCATGCGGCAGCGCCGTCAAAGGCGCCCTTCGAACTTACCCACTGCTTAATTGACAGACCTGTCGGTTCTCCTACAATCACTCCCAGTTCAAAGCCCGGATTGGCAAAAACCTGTGCATGAAGAAATAATAATGCCGGCAAAATGAAAGCACTTGATTTTATTGTTTTCATTGGCTCCTCCTTTTCAATTCATTGAAACCGGGTATTATACCTTGTTTAGACTTGATACCTCGCAGCAACCGGAAAGCGCCGTCCCGAACCGAATGCTTTGGGAGTCACCTTGAGCCCCGGCGCCGCCTGACGACGTTTGTATTCACTACGCTTGATTGCCCGAATTATCCAGTCGACCATATCGGCATTAAAACCTCGATCAATTATTTCTTTTCGGGAATAATGCTCTTCGATTAAAAGCTGCAGCACATGGTCCAGAATTTCGTAAGGGGGAAGCGTGTCCTGATCTTTCTGATCGGGGGCAAGCTCAGCCGAGGGTATTTTATCGATAATCGCAATGGGAATAGTCTCCCTCTCCCGGTTGATATAGCGCGCCAGTCTATATACGGTTGTTTTGGGAAGATCCGAAATAACGCTCAACCCCCCGTTCATATCACCATAGAGCGTGCAGTAGCCGACCGCCAGTTCGCTTTTGTTGCCGGTAGCCAGAAGAAGTTTTCCGAATTTATTGGACAATGCCATGAGGATATTCCCCCGGACCCGGGCCTGAAGGTTTTCTTCAGCAACGCCCGGTTGGGTTCCTGCGAAGGGCGCCTCGAGGACCTCAAGAAAGGCGGCAAAGGGGTTTTCAATAGGGATTGTCGAAAATTCGATTCCCAGATTCTCGGCCAGCTCTTTTGAATCGGCCACCGAGCCTTCAGAGGAGTAACGTGACGGCATGGTAACCCCTGCCACATTTTCGCCGCCCAGCGCGGCCACTGCAAGGGCGCAGGTCACCGCCGAATCGATGCCCCCCGACAGTCCAACCAGCACCTTTTCAAACCCGCACTTATGCACATAATCGCGAAGCCCGCACAAAAGCGCATCGTGCAGCCCCCCCAGGGTATCGAGATTTTCAGGCTCTTTGGGAGTAAATGAATTGCCGGTATCGATGAGTCGTATTTCTTCTTCAAAGGATGGCAACTGGACCAGCAATTCCCCCTGAGCGTCAAAATAAAGCGACGAGCCGTCAAAAATAAGCTCGTCATTGCCGCCGATCTGGTTGAGAAAAATAAAAGGGACCTTGTTTTTCCGAGCATGGCCCTGCATGATCGAATAGCGGATCTGCTGCTTTCCGAGAAAATACGGCGAGCCTGAAATATTGATCATCAGGGTAGCGCCCTGTTTCGCAAGCAATTCAACCGGGCATTGATCATATTTGCGCTTATGCCACATCTTTTCGGAATTCCAGGCATCTTCACATATCGTAACCCCCAGTTTTTCACCTTTGAATTCACAGATATGCACCGATGATGCGGGATCGAAATACCGGTCTTCATCAAAAACATCGTAGGTAGGAAGCAGCGATTTGTCCTGTCGGAAAACAACCGAGCCGTTATAGATCAGGAGCGCGGCATTACTCAGCTTCTTACCGATCCCGGCGTCTCCGGGGAGTCCGGCGCCGGTAAGGATTCCTGTATTGGGATACTTTCTGGAGACTGCACATAGTTCATGAATCGCCTTTTCAGTCTGGTCGATAAACCACCGGTTTTCAAGAAGATCCCGAGGCGGGTAACCCTGAATAAACAACTCCGAAAAAACAACAAGATCGGCGCGATCCTCTCCAACACGATCAAGCGAGTCGATAATCTTGCGTGTGTTTCCTTCGATATCGCCGGCAATGGAATTTAATTGACACAATGCAATGCGCATCGACGTTGTCCTTAAAATCAGATGCAGGATCCCTCAACCAGCGGCGGACGGCAGCGATTTGTCCTGTTACTTCGATAATATCTTAAGAGAGTATCAACGATTCCCCTGTCATTTCAGATGGTTGTTCGACCTCTAAAATATCGAGAATGGTAGGGGCAATGTCACATAATCTGCCGTTGTCCCTGAGTTTGACGTTCTTCATTTTTTCACCGACCAGTGTAAAAGGGACCGGATTTGTTGTATGGGCGGTCATGGGTGAACCATCCGCAAGTTTTGTCTGCTCTGCATTACCGTGATCGGCAGTCAGCATACAGATACCCCCCTTTGCCAGAGCAGCTTCAACAACATCATGGACGCAGATATCCACTGCTTCAACCGCTCGTAAAATCGCCTCGTAAACACCGGTATGGCCGACCATGTCGCCGTTGGCAAAATTGCAAATAACGACATCGTAGGTATCGGAATTAATGGCTTCCACCAGTTTGTCGCGAACCTCGTAGGCGCTCATCTCGGGCTGAAGGTCGTAGGTTGCAATCTTGGGCGAATCGACCAACACGCGATCTTCCCCTTCGAAGGGATCATTTTTCAGGCTGTTAAAGAAAAATGTGACGTGGGCATACTTTTCGGTTTCCGCACATCGAAATTGCTTCAGCCCCCTGGCCGAAAGAACTTCTCCCAGGATGTTCTTATTCTGCAGCTCGGGAAACGCCTCCTTAAAATGACCATTATCATAATAATGTGTCATGGCCACAAAATAAATTGAATGGGGAATTGTTTTAAATTCCTTGAAATCCGGTTCTACGATCGCCTGGGTCAATTGACGGGTCCGGTCGAATCGGAAATTGAAGAAAATGACAACATCGTCCTTTCCAATCCCTTCGTAATCAATAACCCGCGGTTTAATAAACTCATCGGTTTCATTTTGTTCATAGGCGCCTTTGATTGCGGCGTCCCATCCAGACACTTTTTCCCCCTCACCCTGCATGATCGCCCGATAGGCAAGCTCGGTCCGGTCCCACCGGCGGTCCCGGTCCATGGCAAAATATCGCCCGATAATCGTAGCAACCCGTCCGACGCCAATGCTGTCGATTCCTTCCTGAAGAAACGCCAGATGTTCCAGCGCCGATTTCGGCGGCGTATCACGACCGTCGGTTAAGGCATGAATTACAATATCCTCAAACCCGCTCTTTTTGCATAAATTCAGCAGTGCATGGCAGTGACGAGTCACCGCATGAACACCTTCCTCCTGAATCAATCCAATCAAATGGATCCGGGATTTACGTTCTTTGGCAGTAGAGACCGCTTTGAGAAAGGTTTCGTTCTCAAAAAAATCGCCGTCGGCTATTGATTTGTCAATCCTTGTAAGACTCTGATACACGACTCGTCCGGCGCCGATATTGAGATGCCCGACTTCACTGTTCCCCTGGTATCCCTCGGGCAGTCCTACCGCAAGACCGGAAGATTGTATAACTGTTGTGGGGAATTCTTTTTCATAAACATTGGTATGCCGGGCATTACCGGCAAATATTCCATTTGACTGTTCAGGCCTTCCTTTGCCCCATCCGTCTCTGATTATCAGGCATACTGGTTTTGGCGGCATTACTTGCTTTTCTCCTCAGCTTGAGTGCTTTTACTTTCATCTATTTTTTCGGCCTCCCGAATGCTGTCGGGTTTTGCCGAAGATACTTCAGGTGTCATCTTTGATTCATCAAGAATAGCTTCTTTTTTCCTTTTTGAAGCTTCTTCTTTTTTATATTTTTCATAAAATTCCCAGTTATCGACCTTCCCGTTGCCGTCACAGGCCCAGCATTTGCCGCTTCCATCGCAATACCGGCACACACCACTTCCTTTGCAGTAAGGACACTCTTCCTCATAAGACGCTTCTTCAATGCCCTCCCGGGGAACATAAGGCGTCACCGTCGTCCGCTTACCGGTTCCCTCGCAAAAATGGCATTTGGTCGAACCTTTGCAATAAAAACAGACACCAGGGTTTGATGAACAGACCGGGCACTCTTTTTCATCATATCGGGGGGCTCGTTCTTCCATTCGTGCGCATGAGCCGATTATGAGTGCAAATACCAGTGCAGCAAAAAGAAAAACCTCTCGCTTCATAAAACTAATCCTCTCTCTGATTACAATACAACGTAATAAACTAAAATTATACCATTACCACTAATACGTAAAAGACATACAAAATAGTTTTTTGTTTTCATCAGCCACCTATATTTCAACAATTTGAAAAAAAATAGTTGTAAAAAGGGAAAGCCCTTTTGATTTTCTGTGGCAGGATATACATTAATAATGAGTAGAAAACAGCTTATCATCCCCATACATGAGCTGGAGGAAGAGGTTTATCAAGGCGAGGAGAGAGATTATGGCAACGCCTGTATTAATGGGCAAAAAGGCTCAAATTGCTCGTTCCGTTCTGTTTTTTTCGATAAATGTTCTGTTTTTTTCCACTCTTGTGGGAAAATCGAATGCGCAGCAATTTCCCGACACAATCTGGGTTCCGGTTACTTTCTACGATTTTCATGCTGACGGCAGCAACCCCGAGTTTAATCCGGACCACGACGGCGGCTTATACACCAATATGGTTGCCGACACCCTCGGTTCCGACAGGAACCCGGTCTTAGGTTCCGATCCGTTTTTCAATTATTACATCCACAAATGGTACCGTCCATGGGAGCCGGGCGATTACACAAAACCTGTGTATACCGATAAGAACGGAACGTTCGGCGGCATCGATACAGTCAACCATGATACTGCATTCATCAATATCGTCATCAAAGATTCGCTTCCCTTCAGCCATATCGGCAGCGGCTTATATCAATACGAAAATCAGAATTTCTTTGGCGTGGATGACACCGGGTTCGGCGATGAACCTTTTGGTTTCGACCACAACTTCTCCTTTACAATGGAGATGCATACAGTTTTCACCTATCAGCCCGGACTTACATTCGATTTTCAGGGCGATGATGATGTCTGGGCATTTATCGACGGGAAGCTGGCGATGGATCTCGGTGGAATCCATGGTACGCAAAGCGGTTCGTTTAATCTCGACAACATTTCAGGTCTTACCGCCGGCAAACCTTACAATTTCGATTTCTTTTATGCGGAACGCCACACTGTCAATTCGACCATTAAAATAACGACAAATCTTTTTACCCCGCCGGGCTTTCTCAGGCTGTACCCGGAGGCCGGGACTCCCGATGTGGGTGCTAATCGCCCCTTCGGAGAACTCGATACGGTTAAAGCGGGAAACACACTCGATATCTATGCGCATGTATTCGATTCGGCTTTCACCTGGAGACAGCAGTATGATTCCTATGTGACCTGGGAGATGATCGACTCTTTAGGCAACCCTGTATTGTCGAGCACCTCGGGCAGTTTCAGTTCGGTCCGGCCGACCGAAGCTTTCGGGTATGTAACAATCGTGGCAACATTTAAAAATCAAAACGATCCCGATGCTACGCCCACGACCGCAACGTTGGACCTCTATATTGCCCCGGGGGATCCACACCACATCAATATTCAAAATACCCAAACAGTTACCAACATGCGTGACGATGACCATCTCGATACACTTACCCTTGATGTAGACCGGGAAACAGCCACCCTTTATGCAATTCTGCGCGACAGTATGGGGAATTTTGCCGGATATGCAGAAAATGCGTCGTGGACAAGCAGTAATTCCTCGATTATATCGGTACAGGGAAAGCAGGATGAGCGGTGGAAAGGTGAAATCACCAAAGGGGGCGGTGGAATTACCACCATTACGGCATCCCAGGGCAATCTTGTTCCCGCCGACCTTCAGGTAACAGCGAAGGCAGCGGGGGCCGCATTGGAATCAGCCATTACCCGGGATAGTGATGGTGACGGTTATCTCGACCGTATTGAACTGACATTTGACAGTCTGGTTTCACTGGACAACAACATTTCAGTTGAAGACATAACGGTCAAGTTCGGGACAACCGAACTGGAGGTAATTGATATTAAAGGTGAAGGCGGGAGTGACACCGATGACACCTTTGTTTTGTACCTCAAACAGTCGACATCAGGAGAGCTTCAAACGGGATGGAAGCCGACCCTCACGTTCCCATCCTTTGCCGATGCGGCGCCGGTTGACGGTTTTATCTGTTCCGACGGTGCCGGTCCTGTTATAAAAAGGGCAAAGTATCATCCGGGATCGTTGCCGGGCGATCAGGGTAATCCCGATACTCTCTATGTAACATTCAGCGAAAAAGTGCAATGGCCCATTACCGGAACGCAACCCCGGGATGTATTCAATTATTATCAGAATGAAAATATAACCGATGATGCATTCTCCGGCATAGGCCCACATAATTTTCCGGTGAAAGAAGATCGTGCGACTGTCATAATGACAAACGACTTTATTATTTCACCGCTGGAAGACAGTCTTCAATTTAAAGGTAATATTGCTCATGTGAAAGATGCTTCAGAGAACAGTCCGCCGGACCAGGGAAGAAAAGCGGTGATTGAATGGGGACCGAAAAATTCCCTTACCGTTACAATCGGTGAAAATCCTTTCAAACCCGGGGAAACGGTAATTCCCGCATCGACGAGAAGTTTTTATTCCAATTCAACTCAAAACAATCAGAGGGGCGTCATAATCGGCATCAAATCGATCAAGCCGCTTAAGCAGGAGGCCGACGGTTCATACGGCGAAGCGGTTATTTATGATGCTGTAGCCAATTTGGTGCGCTCAGATGTAAATGTCGAGGAAGCGAGTGCTCCGAACGAGTACGGAATTTACTGGGACGGCAAAAATGATAATGGACGATTTGTAGGCGGCGGTGCCTATCTCATGGTGATCACCACAACCGATTATGATGGAGAGACTACGACAACGCGCAAAAAAATCGGTGTGAAACGGTAGCGATCATCCCGGTCGTGCAGGCAAGCAAGAAAGAAAGGACAGGGAAAATATGAAAAGGAATATAATTATTTGTATTTTGCTTGGTTCACTTGGTGGATGGGCTAAAGGGCTCCCCGGCGAATACCTTCTTACCCAGCGATGGCGCGACATTCACTCATCATATTCGCCCTTAACAAACGCGGCTTTTCTTATTGAAGAAGATTATTTTTCTGTTCGGGGGGCGGTTGCGCCGGTGCTTCAACGATCCTTTACTCTCTGG
>WJLZ01000198.1 GCA_014728215.1 Chitinivibrionales bacterium | reverse complement strand
TTATATCCAGGTGTACGACGACTCCAGGACCAAGGGGGTCGATACCACAGAAATCGAATTGAACGGCCCCAACGGAGAAACCGAAACCGTCACGCTTATCGAATCCGGTACCGGCACATATATCGGTTCAATCGAATACGGGGACCCATCCGCCCGCATACCCGGTAACGATAAGTTCGATGTTGGTATCGACGATGAAATCTCATTCTCCTTTTTGGGAATCGGCGAGGAAGACCAGGATCCTTACTCCGGATCAGTTGTCCTTGAAGTCAAGGAAGCCGAGATTTATTTCAACAACAGCAGTTCCTACACCGATTCATCATCACTGGAGAATTACAGGAAAAGATCCGATTCGCTCTTTATCGAGATACTCGACGCATCACAGACCGCCGGAGAGGACCAGGTAAAACTCACTAATTTCAGTAAGGCAAGCGACACCTTGCATATCAGGGTATATGACGACGATAAAACAACCCAGACCGATACGGTATTCATAACCCTGCTTGGTCCTTCCCAGGAGAAAGAAGTTGTCACCCTTGTTGAATCCTCACCGGGCATATACGAAGGCGCTATTCCCTGGGGCAACTCATCAAGCCGTGAACCCGAAAACGGCGTCTACGATCTCTCTATCAATGAACAGTTTCAATACAGATATAACCCTGTAGGAGAACCTGAAGGCGATATTGTTTTCAGCATCCTTCAGGGAATCGAAACTCCGGTGACCAATGGAATTGCGTTCAATCGCATATTCAAATTTCGGGCACTGTCGACAGGCAGGGGCTCCTTTTTTACTATACCCCAAAACGGCACGCTGTCACTGTTCACACCAAGCGGCAAAGTGATCGCTCATCACGCGCTTCGCAAGAACAGCATTTTTCAGGCGCCTTCTCTACTCGCAGGAAAGATAATCATTTACCGGTGGAAAACCGGTAAAAAAGTAGTTCAGGGAAAAATGCCGGTTATCAGATAACTCGGCGATTCTATTTGCCCCGTTTCATTTCAGAGATCGAACGATTTAATTCTTCGATCTCTTTTTTCATTGTCTCGATTTTGGCATCGAGAAATTCTTCTTTTACCTGAAGTTTTCGTAACTCGAGCCGTTCTTTACGAATTGCCTGCTGCGTATCCTGGGAGCGCTTTTGATAATCTTCGATAGCATTGAGCAGTTCTCCCCTGCTTTTGTATTCCTGGACATACCAGTTTTCACTGATCCCTTTTTTGACAACAGCCGTTGAATCGGGTGTGCTTTCCGGTGGTTCCGACAATGCAGAATCGATGCTGCCGAGTGCTCCGTCGGCCGAAGAATCCGGTTTAATCCCCATTGACGCCACGTTTATCCGGGGGGCCGAAGAAGTAAATTTTGTGGTAGTATCAAGCATGGTTTTCAAACACAACGCCACGCCGGGACGACGATCTTGTGTCCACTCAACCTCCAGAGCGGCAACATTATCGCCGCCTCGTAAAAGCCTCGAAATATTTCCCAGACTATCGATTTGAGAATCTGTTTTTTCTCCCAGTGTATCCTGAATTGCAACTTGTCCATTGAGATAGAGTTTGTACTTACCGGCTACCGAAAAATAGCAGACCGCGTCCCTCGGCTTGCCGTCAAGAAAAATATCCTTACGGATAAATACCCGTTTTGCCTGTGAATCCGGCGACCATATCGCCTCGGGATTACCTGAAGGGAACGGTGGAACGCTGTATTCTTTCTGAACTGCTGCGGCTTTCCATCCCTCAAGCGGTGGGGAATCACCGTACCAGCTCCCCGCTTCATCCGTCCTCACTACCCAGCTTCGGTTTGATGGTATTACCCTGGTTTCATAAAAATCAGCACCATACATATCCGGACTCAACCGGGCAAGACCCTCCATGATTTTAGAATACCAGGGCCCCGAATCGGCTGTGTTGGACTGAGCCCAGTTCATAGCGTCTTCGTAAGCGAAAATCGCATTATCCTGTAGTTCAAAAACGATATCTTCCAGTTGAAACAATAATTCTTCCCTCTCCACTTCATCGAGTCCCCCAGGCGTCTCATACTCTTCCTTGACAATTTTCTGAGCAAGTTTTTCATACTCACTGCCGATCATGTAATTGAGTTGTCCAAACCGTTCTAAACACCGCTGAGCACTCTGAGGACATATTTCAAGCTCATTAAGATGATGGTATGCGTTAAGAAAATAGTCGCGGGCTTTTATCTTTATTGGTTTCAGCGTTTCGTTCAACTGTTTCAGATACTGAAAATAATGGAGCGGCTTTTTCTTGATTTCATCAGGGATAGGAGCCTTATACATTGCCCCCACCGAATTGACAATCATATCCCCGGTACGAATATGATTTTTGCAGATTTTCGTTTTGGCATTTTCAATCCATTTTTTATCTTCCTGCGACAAAGAATCAAACCCCTGCCCTATTTCTATTAATTTTTCATAGGGTTTAAATGAGCGCTCGATAAGCCCTGAAGTCACCAGATAGAGGTCTTTTTCAAAGACCGCCGTTTTAATGGGGTCGAGTTTTTCACGTTTCTGTCCGAACCAGTCGCGGCCAAAGTTTTCATACATTTGACCAATTTGATAGGCAGCTTCGAACATCCGCTTGCTTTTGTATTTTATTACTCTGGTATACGATTTACTCGCCTGGGCCAGCAGTGAGGATTTTTGTTCCTGAAGCTTTTTCAATTTTTCCCCTGTGGCATCGAATTTGACTTCAGCGAATTCTTTGCGTTTGATTTCTGCCGTAGCAAATGCGGCTTCGGAGGCAAAGTAATTGTTTGTTTCCTTACCGGCTTCAGCAAACCGGAGGTTCTGTTTTTCGGCCTGATCGTAAAACATCACCGCATTTTTCCGGTCATCAGTCACCATATGAATCTCTCCAATCATAAAGAGAGCCTCGACCGACTGCGGAGTATTACCAAAACGGCGGACATAATTTTTGTAAACCTGTTTGGCTTTGGCATACATCTTTGTTTTATAATAAAAGTTTGCCGACCGGATCAGCATGGCGCCGGCGTCCTTTTCATCCGGATATAGCGTTGTATACCGCTCGTTGACTTCCGCCATCTTGTCGAGTTTGCCCATTTTTTCGTAGCAGAAACCGACATTAAAGAGTGCATCTTTGGCTTTATCCGAATCGGGATAATTATCGACCAGCTTTTCATAGGCTTCGGCCGCCTTATCGAATTTGTCGACTTTTTCGTAATTCGACGCTGCATTAAAAAGCGCGCCGGGCGCAAGTTCCGACTGCGGATACTTATCCACAAGGCGGAAATAGGCCTTCCCCGATTCATCCCATTCCTCGAGCTTTTCATAGGCTTCAGCAGCATTGAACAACACAACACCACTGTATTGACTTCCTGGAAAGCTGCCCTCGATTTCGATAAACGCCTCTGCAGCTTTGCGATGATCCCCGGAACTCTGATACTGTTTCGCGGCGAGAAATTCCGATTGAAGCAGCAGGTTGTAGGCTTTTTCTTTCATTTCGGGATCCGGCGATTTCCGCCATACCTCTTTAAAGGCAGTGGAAGCCCGCTGCCATTTTTCTTCGCCAAAATGACATTGCCCCAAAAGCAGCATCGCCCTGAAATAATTCTTGTCGCCTCTCCCCTTTTTCAGGATATCGTTATATATTTTTGCCGCATTCGAATACATGTCCCGATTGAAATAAACAGCAGCCATTGAAATCATAACATCACTGGTAGCATTGCCGTCCGGAAAATTCTCGAGGTAATTGGTGATTGCTTCAAGCATAACCACGGTTGACGGTTCGAGGTCACCGGTTGCGACTGCCGAATCCGGAGGTTGCATCTTTTGCGCCAGGGCAATAGCGTTCAATGCGGCCTGGTGCCGCCGTGCCTTATTCGCATTTTCCCGCTTGCTGTAGTGTAAATAGCAGGTATAGGCATCTTTGGGCTTGCCGAGTTTGTCTTCGTAGATAACGGCCAGATTCCACAACCCCTCAACAGCCCGTGGATGATTCGGGTATGCACTCGCAACGCGGTCGTAGTATTCGGCTGCAGAAGTATAATCCTTTAAGCTCACCTCCCTTTCGGCGTCCCGGACATAGGAATCTGCAACATACAGCCCCTTTGCAATCGCAGATGAATCAACACGCATAACCGCTGTGCTGTCCCGCTCCCCAACGGTGGTATGCCATTCGGAACCACGGGCATAATTCTTGAAAAATCGTTTCCGCTCTTCGAGCGCTTCCTCACTCCGATTGGTGCCGTCGTAGATGGTAATGAGAGCGCTCCCGGCATCCGGCGCCGCAATGCTGTGGGGATATTCCTCCAGGAGCCGCCGATAGACCCGTATCGCCACATCATAATCCTGAACCTCCGATCGTAGTTCACCGATTCTCTGGAGAACCAGGGCGGCATAATCGATATTTCCGATCAACTCGAGAAACTTAACAGCATCATCGATCTGCTTTTCCTCATCGAAGCTGATAGCGATATAGTCAATCGCTTCTCCTCTCAACAATGGATTCACCACCTGTTTCTCATCCATCTTCTCGGGATCGAAATCCAATTCAACTTCTTCGATAAGGTATTTGAACACAGCAATCGCATCTTCGTAATGATCCTGCATATAATAACACCATCCGAGATTATACAACGCCTGTATAAACTGGGGATGGTCGCGGTATTGAAGAACTGTTCTGAACGCCTCTTCGGCAAGATCATATCCTTTGTTGTTTTCTATTTTCGGATGTTCGAAATAGTATCGTCCGACATTCATATTTGCTTCGACAAAATATTCACTTTCGGGATACTTTTCAGTCAGCTGTACAAGTATATCGTTGGCTTCACCATAGAGTCCGAGTTTCTGGAGCGCCAATGCTTTATAGAAATAGGCGTCATCGGCACTTTCATCTTTTGGAAATTCATAAATAATCTTGTCATAAATCCTCAAAACCTCGCTGAGGTCATAATCGGGAAACTCGAGTCCGGCGGTATCTTCGCCCTCTTCCATTTTCCTTTCATACTCGGCAAGCCGCCTCCCGAAATCATCACTTGCTCCATCGAAATAAAGTTCCGCCAGCCGAAATAATATCCGGGCCGAGTATTTATTATTTGGATAGAATTCCTGCATAGCCTTAATGTGATTAATCAAAAGGTCTCTTTCTCCGGCCAACTCCTTCTGTAGCCTCTCATAATCGATCTCGGAAAATTGCCGTGCGACTTTCTGTCCCTTATCTGATAAGGAGTCGGTGGAGGGTGGAATTGTATCTGTCGCATACATCTGCGCACTGACTTCGGAGAGATGGTTTTTCTTTTTCTGATATTTGATAAAGGACCAGTCCACGTATTTAGCCGGTCCTTCATGATCGCGACGGCTCATCCTTTTATCGGCACGCCTGGCTTGTTCAACCACGATCGCATACTCGTGTTCGAGCTGCCGCATGGCCTTTTCTGTGCTGTCCAGACGGGATTTCAGCAAAACGATCTCATTTCTCAGAACCGTATCCCCGGGCGATGATTTCAATTCGATCGTGTCTATTTCAATTTTCCCTCTGAGATCGATAAGCTTGTCTTCCCTATCGACAATCTGCTCTTTCAGGATAGAGAGATATTGACGCACAGCAAGGTTGAACGATTCACCGGTTTTGTCATCAGAACTCCGCTCCCCCATCTTGACAAGTAATGCCAGATGTTCCTTTTTCAGATTCTCGAGCTTTTCGATATTTTCCCGGACGGTCTTTTCGAGTGCCTTATCCTTTCTGCGGAGACCGATGAATTCAATCTGCTTCCAATCGGCAACAGCTTCCGCGAGTGAGGTCAATTCGTCGTATATCTCAAATGAAAGACGGGCATTGACAATTTTTTTGTAAACCAGATCGTTTATGGAATGTGCTTTAACTGTATCGCCGGTCTCCAGATAAGCCTGTTCGAGAAGGCTGATCATTTCAAAAAAATATTTGCTGTTGGGATTCTTTCGTATGAAATCACGGGCATAATCCCGGGCTTCATCATACGTTCCCAGGTCATAATAGGTGCGGGCTATTTTTACCAGTGCATAATCGTACCGCGAAGCGCTTTTTGGAACCTGACGGTAATATTCCTGCGCAGTAGAAGGGTTATCCTGAAGGTAATACAAATCTCCGATAAGGATGGATGCTTCGGCGGTAAGATCTTCATCTGTTGAATTTTTTCTGACATAATCGAGCTGAAGAAGTGCTTTATCAGGATTTTTCAATTCTATTTCACAGAGAGCCATCAAAAAACGAGACTGGGAATGGTACGCTGATTGTTGTGTGATTTTTTCGAGCAATCCGGCGGCGGCCCCGTACTCCTTTTTTCTGTAGTAAAGCTTTGCCAGCGAATATACAACCGGCTGGTACAAGGGGTGGCGCAAAAACCTTTCTTCGTATATCTTCAGAATCGATTCGGCGGTCTCAAGGTCCCTGTCTTCATAAGCATACTGAATCAACCGGAAATAAGACGGCGCCACCTTATCACTCTCCGGTGTCTTCTCGACCAGAAAAAGGTATTTGTCCCGGGCCAGGTTCTCAAGGCCAAGTTGACGATAGCTTTCAGCAAGGGCAAAACCGATAAAATCGATGTCTCCATCGGGAAGCCCCAGCTTAAAAGCACTTTCCAGAATCCGCGCTGCTTTCCGGTATTCACCGGCATGGTAATGCTCCATGGCACGGCGAACATTTTCAGGCCGGGTTACCGATGAGACGGGAAGTCGTATATACTCCTCGGAATGAACGTCTTCAAGAAGCCACTCGAGCGCCATGCTCTGATCTGCCCAAAGACCAAAGGAAATAAAGAGTATGACGATTGCCGCTGCTCGCTTCATCTGCAACACCTGAATCCGATATGAGCCGAACGTGTGGTTACTGTTCCCGGTGATACGGCGCCGCAATGGGCATCCTTTCCGTCCGTAATCGACCCGCCCACCATAAGAGGATAATCGCCCCGTCTGGAATCGACCCATTCCCAGGCATTACCAACCATGTCCGAAAGCCCATACCCTTCACCACATCGATTAAAAGACCCTGATTTGAAAAGCCTCCTCCCCTTGTCGGGGCATCGCTTCTCTTCATGGGAAGAACCATAGGGATAGGCAGTTACGCTTGCTCCCCGGCATGCACTCTCCCATTCTTGGGCAGTGCAGAGCCGCTTTCCTGCATTGATACACTCCATTTTTGCCTCTATCCATGTAAAGCCGGTCTGTGGAACCTTCTTCCGGATATTCGGCCATTCATACCTATCGATACAGAAGCTGCGACCATTTTTGTCGATAACATACCGCATTCCCTGAGGACATAATTCATGAACCCGGATCTTTCGAACGATTTCTCCGGTACGGCCTGAAGGATCCTTAACCTCAAGCTGGACCGGATAGAGGCCGCCCCGATCAAAGACAAACTCATTTTTCGGTCCGGCATCGAAATCAGTATCAAAAACACCGTCTCCATTGTAATCCCACCGGAACAGCAGTTCTTCAGGAGCAGCTTCGGGATCCGTCGTCGAAAGGGCATTAAACATCATAGGAGCGCCGGCATATATGGTGTCCGGAGAAGTAGTAAACCGGGCAGAAGGAGGTAGATCGATATGATAAATGAACGTATCGAGATCTCCCTTGAATCCGGATGCATCCATAACGAATGCTACAATTGTATCGGAATGGAGAAGGGTGATCGGCGCGGTATAGAGTGTTGAGTCGAGAGTCGGCCTGTTGCCGTGACGGCTGTAATAGATTTGAGAACGGTCGTCGAGTGTATTCAGCGATACCGAAAGAAACCGGTTATAGACCCTCTCGGGCCCTGAGGGAACATTTGGAGTTACCCGGGGTTTCGAAAGATCATATATCGACAATGCACTCTGGTTACCGGCAATGTCTTCGGCATAAAAAGTCAGCCGGATCTCTTTGTCACGCATCACACTGATCCGGTCACGGGATGAAAGAAATTTATTGGCGGCCATTTTGACCGTGCCGCTGAAAAGAGGACTCGAACCATCGGTTGTGTAATATATTGTTGCATTCTCACTGCATTCGAAAAATACCGACACCGAATCACCGATCCCCCTGCGTAGCGTCACGTTGACTTGGGGAGATGTCCAGTCGAGAACATACTCGTTTCGGTGAAAGGGACTCCGCATACCGTCGGCGGTAACTGAATAATATTCTATCGAGTGTGTCCCCTGGCGCGAAAGCTCTATGGAATCCCGGAAGGCGCGGAAAGTGGTATCGGGAAGCAGGCGCCATTTAATGGTAGAACTCATGTTGGTTATAAAACCGATACGGACCTGCCTGTTGAATATACCTCCCCCCGGTGAGGCGGAGACGATCGGACGAATCAGGTCTTTCATCACCCGGACCTTACTCCGGTTCCCGGCACTGTCCAGGGCAAAATATCGAAGCACCTGTCCGCTGCGCATGGTAAGTTTCTCCCGATACACCGGCGACGACATCCCCGGCGTTACAGAACCTGTTTCATAATGAATCCGTACCGGTTCGTTGGAATAGAGCGTTACCGTATAGATATTCTCTTGTACATTCTGTTCGATCCGCGCTTTGACAAGAGGCGGTTTGGTATCGATCGTATAGGTAGCAGTAACCTCCTCCGATCTGTTTCCCGCTCTGTCGACTGCACGACACCTGAGAACAGTCGTTCCTTCCTTTGTAATCGAAAGAGGCTCCCGATATAAAAAGGACTTCGTTGTCGGCTCCATACCATCCAGCGTATAGTAAATATTCGCCGGTTCATTAGCGCTGATCTGAACCGAAAGCTTTTTGGTATACAGGCCTTCCGGATGTGACAGAGTAACAACAGGAGGAGCTTTATCATACTTGCGCTCCCACTCAAAGGGTTGCGACAGATTCCCTGCCTTGTCTTTTGCTCTGGCCCGGATGGTGCTCCGGTCTACTTTCTTAACCGTAATCGGGCCTGTGTAGGGAATGCTCTCTTCGGTGGGCACCGTGCCCTCAAGGGTATACCAGATGTTTGCCTTTTCACGGCTACTTAAAACCACGGTGTCTATCGATGGTCCCTGACGGTAATCGAACCTGACCGAAGGGGCGATTGTATCCACGACATATTTTGAGTGATAGATCCCGGATTTCACACCGCTTTTTGTGCGTGCAAAGTATCTGAGGACGGTCAGTCCGTAGGGAAGCTTTACCGGTTTATCGTATTTGTCAAACCAGTCGGCTGGAGCGGACGGATCGAAGGAATAGTAGATCTCCGCCGTGGGGGTCGAAGAAAGGTTGATTTCCTGTAATTGACTATATAAGCCTTCGGGAGGCGAAGCTGAAACCTCAATTTTCGTTGTGTCGACAGTATAGTGTACCATATCACTGAACGTCCGGTTTCCGGCACTGTCCAGTACACTGAAAAAGCCCTTCAGACTCCGAGAGACGACAAGTGAATCGGGAATTTTTTTCCCCGGCATGTCGTCTTCGGAACGGTGGAAAAAATACTGCACCGGTTCATCGGAATAAAGATGGATTACAATCTCTTTTCGATACTGCCCCGGCTCCGGCTGAAATTTCAGCTGCGGCAAACGGCGGTCCAGCACATATATCATGGAATCCAGTTCCGAGGCATTTCCAAAATCGTCTTCTCCACGAAAGTAAATAGTCACTTTCCCATCATCGGTAATTGTCACCGGACGGCGGTATACCTTCATTTTTTTGCGGGTATTAATGCCCATGAAAATGGTAGCGACCTCATCGGCTTCCAGCGATACATGAAAAATCGTGCGGTGATATTTTTCTTTTGGCGATATCGTTATTTCCGGAGGAATTGTATCCAGCCAGGTGGGTACTGTGTCGGGCCGGCCAAACAAAAATGCGCTGCAAAGGAGCACCAGAAGTGTCCCACGATAAAACAGTGAAGAAATTAAAAACCGGCTATTGTTCATCGCTGCGCCTTTGCTATCAAATCCTGTATCCTGGCAATGAGCCGCCTGTCGGTTGCTTTGCTTAGTGCGTTGTTCCAGTGTTCCACAGCGAGAGCTTTGTACTTTTTGTCCATGTATATCATACCGATCAGATAATCCGGTTCAGGATTACCGGGCAGGCCGGCGGCGGCGCTTTTTAGGACGTAAACAGCCCGGTCATGGTTGCTGTTTTCCCGATAAGTAATACCATCGTATATGCTCTTACCGAACCGTAACTTGATTTGGGGATCGTCGGGAAAATCCCGTATCATCTCCTCATATTTTGCCACAGCAACTTCATACCATCCCCGTTGGGAATAGATATCTGCAAGAAGCAGCCGCAGACGCTTGTCTCCGGGATACCGATTAAGGTAGGATTCAACAACAGCAACAGCATCATCATACCTTTCCTGTTTTCTGTAAATACCCACAAGACCGGTCACTGCATCTTCGGAATGAGGCATCGCTTGCAGAATTTCGAGATAATACTCCTCGGCTTTTTTATATTTTTCCTGTTCTTCGGCAATACGGGCAAGTTGATCGAGGGCGTCGATATTGACGGGAGACAAGCGGATCAGTTCTTCAAGGCACGCAAACGCATCCTTTTTGTTCCCTACCGCCAAATAGGCGGATGCCATATTCGACAGGATAATATCACTTTTTTTACCGGCCTTATCCGCTTTACGGTAACATTTGATTGCCTTTTTGATTTCACCTTTGAGAAAATGGATATTTCCGCGGTTATTAAGCGCCAGCTGTGTGTTTTTTACGGATTTTGTCGACTGGGTAAATATTTTTTCGGCCTTCTCCTTTTTGCCGAGATGCCAATAGAGTACCCCGAGATTTAAATGGATAACATCAAGATCAGGATTTATCTCAAGGGCATGCAAAAGCAGTTGCTCCGCTTTTTCATACCATTCCAGATGAGAATAGGTTTGGGCAAGACTGATCAGAATTGATGGATTATCCGGTTCGATATTGAGTGCATTCTCGAGAACCTGAACCGACTCCATCAGTTTGCCCGCCCGGCGAAATGCCCCACCGAGATGGGAATAATATTTCATATTGCGGGGCTGGAGTTCGATCAGATGGTTGAAAATCTCTGAAGCCCTGGTAAACCGTCCGGTAGAAAGAAAAACCGTGGCCAGTAAAAACTCGGTTTCCAGGTCCGACGGGCCGAAGGCTGAAGCCCTGGTAAGCATTGCTTCCGCCCGGTCATAGGCCCCTTCAAGAAGATGGGCTTTGCCCAGAGCTTTCAGTCCACACGCGGTTTTCTCAAGAACACTCCGGTTTTTATCGGTAAATCCAAGTGCTTTTTCAGGTGTTTCATTGTCGATATAAAATTCGGCAGCCCATGCCTTGGCAAGGGGATCGAATGATGATGTAAATCCTGAATTTTGGAGCAGCTCGAGCGCTTTTACGTGATTATCGGCAAGAAGATGTATGCGCGCTGCGCGATAACGGGCTATTGAGAAGGATGGATCTATATCGATTGCCCGGTAATAGGCCGATAGAGCAGCAGGGTACTCCCCTGTGAGTTCGAATCCGTATCCTGCTGCATAGGTTGCATAGGCCTGATAATTACGGCTTGCATGAGAATCTTTCAGATAGGATGCAGCGTTTTCTGATGCCGGAAGCCCAATATCCTCTACAAACCTTTTAAGTATTTTATCGCAAAGATAAGAAAATGTTCTGATATTACCCCTCACGGTAATCTTTTTTTTATCCCATCTTTCCTCTCCATCATCGATAAAAAGGAATTCCAGCGCAACGGTATCACCACTAACCCGATACCGTCCACCAGCAACGATATTCCATTCCCATTGCTGCCGGTGTAATTGTAAAAGAGAATCCGATTCCATCTCCCAGCCCACCGAATCAGCATTGAAAAGGAATATCGGATCCCACACCTGCACCCCCTCCAGCATGCTTAAAGACCTGAAAAGAAGATCAGGAACAGCATAGCTGACCCATTCATTCATCTGATTACCACTTTTATCATTCAAAGGGAATAGTGCTATAGATATGCGAGGCCATGCACTTATTGCGGCAAAAAATATGAGAATAATACTGTTTCGCAATTTTTGGGGATACATTGAAAAGTTGCTACAGCCGTATGTATTTATAAGTTATTATGTTTCCTAATTATAGTATATTAGCATCGTTTTTTCAGCGTTAATTGGTTTTTTATGCGTATATATAGAAAATCTACTATGTTACAGGAATAAAAACAATCCATTGACACATAAATCATTCTTCCACCCCCTACAATGCATTATTTTGATTAATAGGATAACTGAACCGTTCCGGAGGAATTTATGGCGTATTTTATGGGTAAAAAACGTGTTTTTGGTTACTTTCTTATTGCACTCAGTCTGACATCGATCAATGCGACATGCGAAAAAACGCGCACTCAGGACCGTGCGGAGATGTCTGATTCTGAAAACGCGACGGGACATACCCCACCATCACAATGCAACAGCCGTTTAACAAATATAGCATTTTGCGATTCAATGGACCCGCCCCGGATTATTCTTGAAAACGGAATGCTTCGTGTGACGATTTATACCCCCAATTCCCGGTGCGGCTATTACCGGGGGACACGATTCGACTGGTCGGGAATGATCGCAAAGGTCGAATACAACGGTCATTCATTTTTCTCCGAATGGAAGACCCCGCACGACCCTTCAGATCCGGGGCACGGAATCGGACCTGCAGAAGAGTTCGATATGGAAACCCCTCCGCTTTTTTCCGCCGTAGATTCAGGTGATACCTTTGTTAAAATCGGCGTCGGCAAATTGATAAAAACCACAAACAAATATTTCATGAACACCTCCTACCCGGTTGCCGAGCAGGGACTGTGGCAGATCAGGTGTGAAGGAAACAAGTGGATCGAATTTAAACAGGACCTGACCATGGCATCAGGATGGGGATATTCTTATATCAAGCAGATATATCTTTCTCAGGATACCCCGGCAGTCACAATTTCGCATACGCTCCATAATATCGGCAACCGGAAGATCACCACCGAACACTACAGCCACAATTTCATCACCATTGATGAATATCCTGTCGATTCCATGTACAGATGCAGGTTTCCATTTGTCCTGAAAGTAAGTGAGAAAATTCAAAGAAAAATGGAAGGTTACGCGGTGATATCCGATTCTGTTCTGAATATAACAGGCAATCTGGGCGGTAAAGCTCTCTGGGCCGAATTTGAAGATCTTGCCCATGTTCCCGAAGAAAATCAGTGCATTGTAACGAACCGGCTCTCCGGTGCATCGATCACGGTCGAGGGTACCAAGCCGCCTTCGAAGTACAATTTTTATGCCGAAAAAACCGCTGTCTGTCCGGAACCCTTTGTTAAGTTTTCCGTTTCCCCCGATGAGTCTGTTCATTGGGAAACGAGATTGACATTTAAAACAAATGAGCTGTAAATCATTCCGCCTCCGGGAGCATACCTGTCTATGTACAACCAAAGAGAAGAACGGGAAGAACGATTGAACAGGGTACGGAAAGCAAGTTCTTTTTATTCAGGCAACAAGCATTCGAGCCGCCGTTCCCTGCTTCGTATTGTCGTGATTGTTACGATTGTGGTACTGTTGACCTGGTATGCAAAACAAGGACGGAATAATCCCTTTATATTTGAAAAAAAATGCATTCTGGCGGGGAATTCGTCAGTAACCTGGCTTGCTCTTGTCCGATCGCCGGATTATGCAACCATACTCCCTCTCTCGGTTTCATCCGGCGCCGAAGGGGTACAATTTCCCTTCGACAGCATCTCGCTGGTCACCCTTCCATCGTTTTCTCCATCTCTTTCGAAGGTAACCCCCGAACCGGTACAACAGATAACCCTTGGAATCGATACAATCGAACCGGAGGGGGCTTCCGATAATTCCCCCACTTTTGCGACCTCGCGGTACACCCTCGATTCCGGTGGTAAAATCAGGGTTGTTGCGGGTGACAATAATGTCCCCGGCCTCCTGGCCGAATTAGACAAAATCACATTCCTTATTTGTGATTCCCGGTTCGGTGTATCCGATTCAATAATGCTTCCCGTTCTCAAAGAATCGATCGATATACTGATAATCAGCCGGGCAGAGGACATGGAGATACGAAGCTTGCGCAATCATTTCCGTCCCCGAAAAGTTATCGCCCTGCCTCCAGGTTCATACCGGAAATCCTCGGGTGAAAAATCGAACATTATTTCTCCCGATTCAAAACATTTTTACTACCAGATACAAAAAAATGCAATGAATAAAATCAGCATTCAAAAAGATCAGGCCGATTTTTTATAGCTTCTTATCCTTTCAATTTATCTTCCAAAGCTTTATCTTGCATTGTTCCGTCCCTTTAGGATAAAATAATAGAGATATCCTAACATCCTTGAATACTACCAAAAGCAGAATATGGCACAGAAAATCAGCCAGATCCTTGTTGATAAGAACTTTTTAACAAAAGAACAACTTCTTACGGCCCTTAAATATCAGAGTTCAAACGGCGGTAAATTGACCGAAGCCTTAATTGCCACCGATATCATTCAGAGTATCGAGGAAATAGGTGCCTTTCTGGCAAAACAGTTCGAATCTCAGGAACTCGAGTTGAAAGACATTGAGCTGGATTCTTCCGTAGTGGAGATTGTCCCTTTGGACATTGCTCAGAAATACGGCATCATTGCAATCGATAAAACAAACAAAGTACTCACCGTAGCGATTTCCGATCCTAAAAACCTTTTTGTTCTCGATGCGGTCAAGTTTCTGACCGGCTGTAATGTCAAACCGATCATGGCGCCCGTTGAAGGAATAAAAGAGGCAATCAAGCTCAATTATGCCACTGATGATGACGATGTTGAGGAAATTCTCAGCGATATCAAGGAAGAGGAATTTGAGGTTTTAGAGGGACAGGATGACGATGATGCAGTCGATGATATCAGCGCTGCTATTTCCGAAGCGCCTGTCGTAAAACTGGTGAACCATATTATTGTCGAAGCTGTTAAAAAGGATGCCAGTGACATCCATCTTGAAACCTATCAGAAAGTGTTCAGGATGCGGTATCGGATCGACGGCAGACTCATGACGATTTCATCCCTTCCCTACCGACTTCGGCCTGCAATCATTTCACGGATAAAGATTATGGCTGATCTGGACATATCGGAGCGACGGCTTCCGCAGGATGGACGGATAAAAATTAAAATCGGCATTAATACGGTCGATATACGTGTCAGTACAATACCGACTATTTACGGCGAAAAAGTGGTGATGCGTATTCTCGATGCATCCAATCTTGTGCTCGATATGGAAAAACTTGGTATTCCATCAACAAGCCTTACACATATTATGGAAGCGATTCATTCTCCCTTCGGTATGTTTCTGGTTACCGGCCCTACCGGAAGTGGAAAAACGACCACGCTGTACTCCGCCCTGAGCCTGCTCAACCAACCCTATGTCAATATCATGACCGTAGAAGATCCTGTGGAATACAATATCGATGGTATCAATCAGGTAAATGTCAACAGCGATATCGGTTTAAGTTTTGCCTCGGCCCTCCGATCCTTTCTCCGTCAGGATCCGGACATTATCATGCTCGGTGAAATTCGTGATGGAGAAACCGCAGAAATAGCCATCAAGTCGGCGCTTACCGGTCACCTGGTTTTCAGTACCCTCCATACTAATAATTCGGTTGCAACAATAGCCCGGCTAATCGATATGGGTGTTGAACCCTTTCTGGTGGCCTCATCGGTGCGAATCGTTATCGCCCAGCGCCTTGTACGCAAAATTTGCCCCGATTGCAAAGAGCCGGTAGAGACAAACAATGAAGAACTTGCCCGGATCTTGCATATCGATATGGACCAAGCGAAAAAAATAACCCAGTTCAAGGGAACTGGTTGTCCTCTGTGTAACGGTACCGGTTTCAGGGGACGCTGTGGACTGTATGAAGTAATGCCGGCAACGCGGGGTCTTCAGGATTTGATTATCGATCGGGCTCCGCCAAACGTACTCAAAGATCAGGCACTTAAAGATGGTATGAAAACCCTTAAAGACTGCGCAATGGAAAAGCTCATTAAAGGCGAGACAACAGTCGAAGAAATGCTGAGCGCTATTGAAATTTAAAAAGCACCTTTAACTGCGTCATTATCAGGTTTTTACAGGGATTCAGCATTGGCGTGTAAAAATTATCAAAATCGGGATTATTTCTTAAAAAGAAAATTGTATATTCAACATCTCAACAACTAATTTCATAAGTATGATATCAATACAGGAATTGCTTTCTCAGGTCCTCGATTTAAATGCCTCCGATCTTCATTTGACTGCAGGCTCCCCTCCGCTCTATCGGGTTGATGGGAAACTTGTTCCAAAAGGCGTGGAAAAATTGACTCCCGACCAGGTACTCAAGCTGGCTTACAGTATCATGAATGAACAGCAGCGGAAACTTTTCGAACAGAACCGGGAAGTCGATTTTTCCTTCGGTGTCCAGAATCTTTGCCGGTTCAGGGCCAATGTGTTTCAGCAACGTGGTTGTACCGCCTGTGCTATCCGGCAAATTCCCTTTCGTATACATTCGCTCGAGACCCTTGGCCTTCCACCAATATTAAGTAAAATTGCCGAAAAACCTAATGGCTTGATTCTCATTACCGGTCCAACAGGAAGTGGTAAGAGTACCACTCTTGCCGCGTTGATTGATAAGATCAATACCGAACGGAACGGGCACATACTGACCGTTGAGGATCCGATCGAATTTGTTCATCCACACAAAAAATGCATTGTTAATCAACGTGAAGTGCGTCAGGACACCGACTCTTTTACCAGTGCGCTCAGAGTGGCGCTTCGACAGGACCCTGATTTTGTACTCATTGGTGAAATGCGCGACCTGGAAACAATCCAGGCAGCACTGAGCATTGCCGAAACCGGTCATCTAACCTTTGCAACCCTTCATACCAATTCGGCAGCTCAAACAATTAATAGAATTGTCGATGTTTTCCCTCCCGCACAGAAATCGATTGTGCGGGCTCAGCTTTCGATGGTGCTGGAAATCGTTGTATGTCAGTCGTTGCTCCCCCGGGTCGGCGGAGGACGCATTATGGCTTGTGAAATTCTGATTGCCAATACCGCTGTACGGCAGTTAATCCGCGATGATAAAATCCATCAACTTCAGGGAATAATCGAAATCGGCCAGCAACACGGCATGCAGACAATGAACGCATCCCTGGCAAATCTCTACAAACGCCGGCTGGTCACCATGTCGGATGTGCTTGCAAAAAGCCCCGATCCTGAGGGACTGCAAAAAATGCTTGGATAATCATGAAATTAATGGAGAGTAGATCGCTATGCCTACTTATCTTTATGTAGGAGTCACCCCCGGCGGAAAACAGGTGAAGGGGGAAATACAGGCCCGGAATAAGAATGAAGTTTTAAGCCTTCTCCGAAAGAAAAAACTACGCCCGCTTTCTGTTAAAGGAAAGCCTATCAATCTGAATATTGATATTATGGGAGGCGGCGTCAAACTTCAGGAACTCAGTCGGTTTTCACGCCAGTTTGCCGCAATGGCCTCTGCCGGTTTACCCCTTGTGCAATGTCTTGATATCCTGGCGCAGCAAACCGAAAATAAAATCCTTGCCAAAGCTATTCAGCAGGTGTCGGGTGATATCCAAAGCGGTAATACCCTCGCCGACTCCCTGTCAAAACACCCGAAAATTTTCAACCAGCTCTACTGCAACATGGTAGCCGCAGGAGAAACATCGGGTAACCTCGATGCAATCCTTACCCGACTGGCAGAATACCAGGAAAAGGCCTATGCTCTTCGCCGGAAAATTCAGGGAGCCCTCAATTATCCGATTATTCTCTCGATTGTTGCAATAGCGGTCGTTGCCATTATGCTTACCTTTGTGGTGCCGACCTTTGCACAAATGTTTGCCGATATGGGGGGGGAACTTCCCCTGCCGACCCGAATAGTAATGACACTGTCGGATTTTCTCCGTGCCAATATCATTTTCATACTCGCTTTTATCATTGCAGCTGTGGTTGGAATTACAATGTATTACAAAACCGAAAAGGGACAATACAATATCGACTGGCTCAAACTTCATCTGCCCATAATTGGGAATCTCGAGCGCAAGGGCTCGGTCAGCCGTTTCTCACAAACCCTTTCAACCCTCCTCTCGAGCGGTGTCACCATTCTGGATGCCCTTTCAATTACCGCAAAAACAGCCGGCAATGCTGTTTTAGAAAAAGGACTTTTCAGAACCCTGGAAAAAATTACCGGAGGTTTAACTATCGCCGAACCGCTCAAGGATACCGGGATATTTCCGCCAATGGTTATTCATATGATAGCAGTCGGCGAAAAAACCGGTGACCTATCAGGGATGCTGACCAAGGTCTCCCAGTTCTATCAGGAAGAGGTTGATGCTGCTGTCGATGCCCTTACTTCCATGCTCGAACCTCTTATGATCGTTGTTATGGGTGTTGTTATCGGTGGAATTCTGTTTGCCATGTATATGCCGATGTTCGAGATGATCGGCAATATCGGCGGATAAACCGGTCGGCCAAAGCAAAAAAATGTATATTTAGCCACTGCTCCAAATGAATATTGATATTTTTCTTAAAATATTTTATAATTATTTAAAGAAAAAGCTAAAGTTTTCATTTAAATCTGTCGATATAACGAACAGAAGCCTTACATGATGTAAGGAAAGGTGGTGATTAACTATGCGAATACCAGCAGCAATGGAACCCTTTAATGCCGAGTTTCGCAAGGTCAAAGGCCTTGAGAAACAGAACAAGGATGTTCCGCGGATAAAGCTATCGAATGTCGACAGATCTGAGTTTTCTTCGGACGGCAAGAGGCTGTCGGAAGTTAAAGCTCAGGCTGAAGCGGCTGCGGCTCATGCTGTTCAATCGCCCGAAATACGGCACGATAAAGTTGATCTGGCTATAAAAAGGGTTAAAGAAGGCTACTATAACAGGCCCGAAATACAGGATGCTCTCGCAGAGAAAATAATGGGTGATTTCGGCTTATCGGGTACCTGAACAGACCTGAATCAATCATTTTTAAATGAGATTTTTGGAGAGGAGAACCATCAGGTTCTCCTATTTTTATTCCGGGAGTACGATTTTATTCTCAGGGGCGATACATTTTCAGGCGATTACGCCGTGAAGCATGTTTGAGCCGGCGTATTGCTTTCTCTTTAATCTGACGAACCCTTTCACGGGTACAATTAAACCGCAGCCCAATTTCTTCGAGGGTGTGGGCAGTATCTTCTCCGATACCGAAATAGAGACGGACAACATCTTTTTCTTTTTGGGTAAGCGTGCTGAGTGTTTTATTGATTTCTTCCTGGAGTGAAATATCTATCGCTCCATCATCGGGCTGTTCCTGCTGATCGTCTTGAATCATATCCATCAGGTTCGATTCTTCACCCCGCTGCAATGGTGCATCCAGCGAAGCATGATTGTTGCCGATTTTCATACTTTCCCGCACTTCATTTTCATCGATATTCAGCTCCCGGGCAATTTCTTCGATGTTGGGCATTCGACGGTACTTCTGTTCAAGCTTGCTTTGAGTTTTTCCGATTTTATGAATCGTTCCGACCCGGTTGAGCGGTAATTTGATTATGCGGGATTGCTCTGCGAGGGCTTGCAGGATAGACTGTCGAATCCACCATACTGCATAGGAGATAAACTTGAAATTCTTTTTTTCGTCAAACCGCTTAGCGGCTCTGATAAGGCCGAGATTTCCTTCGTTAATAAGATCGTTTAAAGGAAGGCCCTGATTCTGATAATTGCGGCACACACTGACAACAAAGCGTAGATTTGCCCGCACCAGTTTCTCGAGAGCCTTTCGATCACCCTTTTTGATATGAACCGCCAACTCTACTTCTTCCTCGATGGTCAAGGTTTTATCCTTGCTTATTTCTCTTAAGTAGAGAGCGAGAGAAGTTTCCTCCGACAAGAACCGCGCTGTGTCTAATCTGGGTTGGCGCATGATGACTATATAGAATTAGACTGAATTCCCTTGTATTCGAGAATAGTTCTAAGAAAAAAATATCGTGCCGTTTTATAAATATAGAGAATAACTAACCGTCCGTTAATCAAACCGTACCATGAGAATATATATAATCCACTTTTAAAATGCACCCCTTGGTAAAGATATTTTTATATTTTAGTTAATTAATGTTTATCAAATCCGGTATAGAGAGATAATTAAGACATAGTTGTGCCCATCTATTATATTATTTCGCTCATAATTTTCAGTTAATTCGTGTCACACAAACAAGGAAATCGGGTCTGATGGAGTTTATTGTATGCAAATTTGGCGGAAGTTCTCTTGCAACAAAGGAAGGCATTCAACAAGTTGCCAAAATACTCACGTTAAACACATCGCGTCGTTGTGTGGTCTTGTCGGCACCGGGCAAAGCATCCGGTATTACCATCAAAGTTACCGACCTGCTGATCAGAATTGCAAAAAAGAGCCTTAAAAATGACGATTGTTCCGAAGAAATCAATCAGCTCAAGCAGCGGTACCGTGACATTTATTTGCCCCTTGGAATCTCCGATAAGGAGTGCGATGAAATAATATCCGATCTCGAAACACGTGTTGCGGCTCCAAAGGACAATAAAGATAAATATCATGATTCAATTGTTGCGTCGGGCGAAGATTTCAATGCTCGTCTGTTTGCCCGTTATTTAACAACGAAGGGAATCGATGCACGGTATGTTTCACCCAAAGAAGCCGGTTTGATCGTCACCGATAGTTTCGGCGATGCTCAACCGCTCAGGGACAGTTCAATGAGACTTGCCCAGCTGAAAAAAATCTGTTCTGAAACTGTCGTTGTTTTCCCGGGTTTCTACGGGATCACTCAAAATGGTGATATTGCGACATTCAGCCGGGGGGGCTCCGACCTTACCGGTGCTATTCTTGCCGATTCTCTCGATGCAATCGAATATGAAAACTGGACTGATGTTAATGGTATCTACAGCACAAATCCCAATCTTGTAGATTCTCCCTTACAAATCCCGGCCCTTACCTACAAAGAAATGCGGGAATTGAGCTATATAGGATTTAATGTTTTTCATGAAGAAGCTGTTCGTCCGGCTATGGATAAAAAAATTCCGATACGCCTCCGCAATACGTTCAATCTCGATAATTCCGGAACACTCATTGTTTCCCGCCGTCTCCCCTCCGAACGAGATGTCGTGGGTATTGCCAGTGGCGGTGGCTATGCAAGTTTTAATCTGCAAAAATTCCTCATGAACCGTGAGAAAGGATTTGGAAGAAAACTGCTTTCAATTATCGAAAAGATGGGCCTTTCTTATGAACACTGCCCCTCCGGAGTCGATAACATGTCGGTCATTCTCGACCAGTCCCAACTCACACCGGAGATAGTTAATAATATTATTCGAAGAATCGAAGAAACCCTTCAACCCGATGATATCAAAACCGAATTCGGTATTGCCTTGGTTGCAGTTGTCGGCGAGGGGCTTATCCATAAAGTTGGAGTTCTTGCACAAACAGCACAAGCGCTGGGCGATGCGAATGTCAATATCAAAATGGCCAATCAAGGAAGTTCAGAAATCAGTATGATTTTCGGAATCGATGCCTCGGATGAGAAAAAGGCTGTTGGGGCATTATACAATAAGTTTTTCGGATAGAAAATACTTACATCATACTGTGAGCTGCGTACGAAACAGCGGCGCTTTTTGATTTGGTCAGCTGCTTCAGTTCACTTTCCACACCCGCCATTCGCTGTTTCAGTCCATCAGCTATTTGTTTATCGATTTTTGCGGTGGTTTCGGCAAGCATTTTAAATCTTTTTCCAAGGGACGTCAACTCATGATCTTCGGTTATCCGCTCTCTCCATTTTATATCAAGATGGTCGAGTGTGATAATCTGCCGGGTAATGTCTTCGAGCATTTCCTGCCGCCGGATAAGCGCCTGCTGTATTGTGTCCGGGTCCGGAACCGGTCCCAATTGAGTCATGAGCTGCTTGACACTTGACAGAAGAGTACAAAGATTCGTTAACACCGAAAGTATTGCTTCTTTTTTCATAGATCATCCTGTTACTGCAAAGTTTTCCTGACTATTAGAATCTTCCTGGTTTGCCGAAGACGCTTTGGTTATACAAATCGCTTCATTCCATGCATCACGTAATGTATACAGATGTTTGAGAGTATCTTCAACAAAGCTTTTACTCGATTTAACATTCGCCTGGATAAGATTATGCATCAGATATTCATAAAGCCGGTAAAGGTTAAGTGCGATCTCTCCAGTATCCATATTAAGGGCACTCATCAATTCTGAAATTGCATCCTGCGCCTTAAAAAGATGCCGGGTCCGCTGCTCAATCTTATCCTTTTCATCAAATAATTCTATCGACAATTTGCAATGTTTAATTGCAACGTCATAGGCAATCAGAATAAGTTTTCCCTGATCAGCGGTATCGACATTTACTGTGCGGTAAGCTGAATATCCTTTTTTCACCGTTCCCTCCTTTGAAACATTCTATCCTGCGCTTTTTAACCCAGGGCACTTAACATATTTGTACTTTGAGACTGGAGTTCGGCCATTACCTGCTCCATATAACTGAATTCCCGTACCAGTCTTTCCCTGTATTTTTCAACTCTGGCTTCCAACTTTGTTATCCGGTCATTAGCGCGATTAATACTACTCCGGTATGTTTCCTGCCGGAGCGAAATCAGACCTTCCTTGCTGTCGGTTAAGCCGTCAATTTCATCTTTAATAATATCACTCAAACCACGGGTGAAGGTAAAGGAAGCGGTCTCTCCCGCTGCCAGTGTTCCGGCGGGAAATGTCAATTTAAGCCCCGCGGCCAGCCCCTCTGAAAAAGAGACGATCTCACCCGTCCGCACATCGGAATCATAGGAGGTACCGTCACTTCCCGTAATACGAACCTGTTGATTGCCGTTGATCTCTTCGAGAGTATACGTTCCCGATTTAACATTCTCATCGTAAATACCCAGGGTAATGTTCGCATTATCGGATGCTCCTGAAGTAACAAACAAATCAACAACCTCATCAAAAGACTTCTGAAGAGCTTCTTTGAATCTCTCTTCGTCGAGAGTAAACCTCCCTGTATTGTAATCGGTTTCAACACCGGCCATGGTGAGATTTTTGTAAGTGGGAGCATTTTCAAACTGAGTTTGAAATAATTTTCTTATCCGACTGACGATACTCGAAACGGTCATATCACCGGCAAGAACTCCCCCATCACTGTCCTCATCCTCAGGGTCACCATAGGTTGTGCTCTCTTTTGAAAACCGATGAAGGGCATTGAATGAATCAATAAGATCCTTGACCTTTTTAGTAATTGCCTCGTAATCACGGTCAATTTCAACCGCTACCGTCTCCCCGGCATCAGCTTTATTAAGGTTAAGCGTTACACCGGCAATGAAATCTTGTGCTGCATTTGATTTCGATTCCATATAGAGTGAATCAACACTGAAATAGGCATTGCTTCCTACCGACAATACCCCTGCGCCTTCATCACCGGCGACAGAAACATTCATCTGATAATCGGTTCCGGCAATGTTCAGTGAAGTCATTGTCATCTGGGAACTCCCCTCAACTTTTGAGGTGAGTACCAGGTTACCGGTCGCGTCGATCGTTGCATCGGCCATGCCGTTGTAGGTTTCCTCAACCTGCTGAAGTAAATCGTCAACTGTGCTCGATGCTTTTACTATGAAGGTATTACTGACTTCGTTTCCGTTATGATCCACCCCTCCATATTGAATTGTGTCTCCAGCAACCAAACCCGAAAAAATTGTATTGATATCATCAGTAGATGTAAGTACCTGTGTCGTATTTCCCTTGTTGCCGTCGGCCGAGTGGATTATTCCAAGGTCCTGCAGTGCTGTTCCGGAAACATCCTTGTATGCAATACCGCCGCTTCCCGTATCTTTTGCAGAAAGAACGAGCCTGAAATTGGTATCACTCATTTTTATCACCGATGCCGAGACTCCCAGTTCCTTCCCATCTGCATCAGTTGCATTGTTTATTTTCCGCCTTGCATCCTGAATCGTATCGGTTGCGGTTATATCGATTTCGGTACCCTCGATACTGATTGTTCCGGTACCTATCCCAAAGGATGACAAGGCCTCTGTCTGGCTGGAAATGATCCCATCGGCACTGACCATTTTTTCATGCTGCGCCACATTAAAAACTCTAACGCCGTATGAACCGGGAGTGCTTCCCGCTGCGCCCGTTACAGTAACAATGTCTTCGTTCGATGAATTCTCGGCAAAGAGGCCGAAATCATCTTTGTTATTCAGTGAAAAAGCTTTTGATGATACATCGCTGACAAAGGATTGTAATTTACTGTAGGCCTGTATTTTCAGATCATATGCCGCTTTCTGCTGCTCAACTCTGCGCACCCGCTCATATTCCATATCCGTAAGAGAATCGATAATATAGGAGGTATCGATTCCTGACGGTCCGTTGATTGAGATTCCCATAGGGCTCCCCTTAATTTTGAGAATATGCTTTTTTTCTCGTTCTCATGAATATCTATATATATCTATCGGCACCTTCATTGAAAATCTTTATACTCTTTTATTTTAATTGCCTCTATAATGGTAATTCCTTGATTTATCTGGAAAAATCACCTATCTTTTGACCATGGATGACCGTCGGCTGGGATATATAATTTGTGCCATTCTTGCCCTGTTTCTTGTTGTAGTCGGCTCCTACGTGATTAAAACTTCCTATTTTCCTTCAGAAGTCCGGGTAATTCTGTTTCCCCGCATAGGCAACCTCCGAATTGAAGATCCCGTAAATGTTCACGGTGCAACAGTCGGTAAAATCAAATCGGTCCAGTCTCACCCCCGAGGGGTCTGTGTAGAAATAATGCTCGATAAAAAGCTCACTATCTATAAAAATTATTCGATTGTTACTATTGATAAGGGCCTGATGGGCGATCGGGTGATTTCCATTACTCCCGGAGGAAAAAGCTTCTCTTCCATCCCGGCCTCCGATACGCTTCAGGGAAAATTTGTTCCCGGAATTTCCGAAGCTGTTGGTTTGGCCTGGCGGCTTAAGGAAGAAATTCATAAATACCAGGAGCTCTCTACCTTGTTTCTGGAAGGCAAGGGTGGCGATGATGCTCCTTTTGCAGAAAAATTCAACACGCTGGTGAGCGATATCGACAGTCTAACTCATTTTCTTCTCCTGAAACTCCCTGAACTCGACAGCCAACTCAGCCGTCAATTAAAAGAAATCGACCGGATCGCGGTTAAGACTTCCATATTTACCCGCGAAGTTAATTCTGTTGCCGATGGATACAGTACGATGCTGGAAAAATTTATCAATGAAGCCGCTCTGGCTCTCGTTGAAATCGGAGAACTGATGAATACGGTATCCTCCGCGCTCGAGCTTGTGCAGGAAAAGGATAAAACAGTATGGGCCAGGCAGATAGAGCAAATCAATACTCAGATTAACCTGCTCCGAAAAACGATTAAAGAAATCGAAAAATACGGCATTCCACTTCGGATTGAAATTGTTTTCTGATGATACGCCATATCCAAAGATCGGCCGCCATACTGATATGTACTCTGGTTTCAATTGTGCAACCATCGATCAGTGATGCTGCTACTGATGATGAAATTGCGAATCGTTATCTTTTTTTTCAGCGCACCCTCTATCTCGAAAACATTCTTTCTCCCGGTAACTGGTGGGCGAATCCTGCACTTTTAAGTAAAATCGAAACCAGAACAATATTGACCTCGAATGTTGCCCCTCTTGCCGGGAAATATGTGATTGCATCAGCCCGGGCGTTATTCCCGATAACCGAATATTTCAAATGTGGTGTGGGCATTCTGGGAACCGGCCTCTACGAAAAAACATCACAAACAAATACGACGATTGATGGCAGAGGGGTTTCGACAAGTGGAAGCTTCTCTTTTGATCGCCCAAGCCTTCAGTTCGGCATCGCCGGCAATCTGCCCTATCTTGGGAGCGTTGGTGGCCTGACCGCTTTCGGATTTGAAGAACCCCGTGATCTGCAACGCTCACAACGGAGTTTTATCTGGAGTATCGGTGGTGGGGTGATTTCCCCACTTTTTTTCAATATGACCGGATTTTCGATCAGTTATATGGCAACCGGCATTATCAATGTTCAGAGCAGATGGTACCATGATGGAAAGCTGGGGATGCATTTTTCTTTTAATGACGATTTTATCAGGGCCATGACCAGCTTCAGTTTTACGGCAAATTCCTCCCTGGGCCTCTGGAACCAGCAATCGGGCGATTACCAGGTTTTCAAAACGATGGTTTCAATACGAACACTCGAAATTCTCGGAACGCTTGTGGGCATGAGCAGCGATCTTGAAAATTTCGGTCCCCTCAGCGATTTGTATGATAAAAGTTCAGTGAATGGAAATTGTATTCATCTCGGACTTGAACTTCGAAAAACCGATTACTCCCCTTATTTTGGCGGGCTCGATATGGGGATCAGCATTACCAATCCGGGCCACATTTTTGTGAGATTCTGGTTTGGATACGAATTTGCCGATTCGAGTCCCGACACAACATCATAAAGAAATCAAAAAATCCCATCTAAGGGATAAATGCGAGTGGTTTATTGATGCATGTTATAAGGATTACATGCATTATACAAAAAGGAATATCACAAGATTTTTTTATGCCTATACTGCCTGTTCAATGTCAAATTCCAACCCTCGTTCTTCAGCCCAGGCAGCGAGCTTGTCCATGGTAAGGTTGTATGTCTCATTGGTAAGATTTTCAACAGCCCCGGGCACTTCACCGATCATTTCCCGCGCCTGACTGAATCCCTCCTCAATTGCCCCTTTCATAAGATCAAGATATTCCTGATCGGAACCTTCATACATTTCAATAAAGGAGAGAGAAAAATCGACAATACGTTGGGATGTATTTTCCGCATTCCAGAATTCGGGAACATCCGCAATCTCCGGTTCTTCCGATTTGTTCACTTTACCGGTTTCACCTTCCACACTGCCGATAAAGGAATCAATCAATTCTTTTTGTAGTTGACTAAATTCATCTTTAAGGTTTTCAACAATACGTTCCCAGTCTGCATCGCTCATAGAACCGCCGTTTACAGTAATCATGCTTTTCTGGTACTCTACATGCTGCATATCCAGGGTAACCGTATCACCGTCTTTGCTCTGAAATTCCATGGATAATGATTTAGAAGAGTAATACTCTTTTGTCAAAGATGCATTTCGATATGTCTTCGGTTGCGTCCGTTGTGACGATGGCGCGTGTTGGTGAAGGGCTGATGATGGTTGCTTTATGGGATTTTGGCGGCGTGATGGAAAGGGAGTGTTGATTCCAACTCCGGAGGTGACAATCGAAGATAGGGCCATGTATTCCTCCTTGAAAAATTGTTTTCGATGCTCTACCTATCATTTCGGTAAACTGAAAGTTTTTCTTTAGCTTTTTCGTTAACTTTTTCTTCAGGTTTTATTTATCGAATACTCCATAAAAAGGATCATCCCCGAACGTGATAATCTCATGGTAAAGAATACCTTTGTCAGTCGGTTTTCTGGAGAAAGGAGAAGAAAAAACCGGCTTGTTTTGTTCATATTTTCTGGTATAAAAAATTTTTAAAAAAATATATTTTTTTTCTTTGACATTGATTAGGATAATATTATATTCAGTGTTCAGTATTTGATATTTTAATGTTGACAACTTATTGTTGATAAATAGTTGAGAGAGTGTGAATAAAAAGTTGATAACTTCAATTTCAAATAAAGTAACGCCTTACATCAAAACCATATCTCATTATATTTCACTGAGTTACAAAATATTAGCACAACATTTTTGCCATTGTGTTAATTTTTTGCCGTACTGTTAAGTCTGTCCTTTCTGTAAAGCATGGAGAATGTGGATAACATGTTAACAAATAACCTTTCAGAATCGCATTCCCTTACTCCCTGGGAACGCTGTTTGCGCCAAATTGAAGAAAAAATCGGATCCTCAAGTTTCGAAACATGGTTCAGAACCATATCGATGACTACTTCCTCCGGGGGTTTTGTCACCATTCAGGTTCCCAATCGATTTTTTGCCGATTTTATCGAAGAACATTTCGGTGAAATCATTGCAGAGACACTCAATAAAAATGACATTCCATGCACTACCCTGCAGTTTGAGCCGATCGAAAAGGACTGGAAAATAATTGAGCCGATTTCAAATACGATAAAAACAACCAAAGAAAAAGCTATTCCCCGCACCGTGGAAAAAAGCGGCCTCTTTCACCCCAACTACACGTTTGATAAGTTTGTTGTCGGCGACAGCAATCGTATGGCCCATGCAGCATCCCTGGCTGTTGCCGAAGCTCCGGGTAAAACCACGTTCAACCCCCTCATTATCTACGGAAGCACGGGTCTGGGTAAAACCCATCTGCTTCAGGCAATCGGTCATTTTGCTCAAAAAGAATGTACCGCAGATAAAGTTATTTATCTTACCAGCGAAGAATTCACGTCCAAATATATAAGTTATGTTATTGAAAAACGTGATTCTACCTCTTTTTATAAGCGTTTCAGAGATATCGACCTGCTTCTTATCGATGATATCCAGTTTTTCAGCGGCAAACACGGCACCCAAAAGGAATTTTTTCGCATATTCAACAAATTACTTTTGGAAAACAAGCAAATAGTCCTTTCTTCAGATCGCCCTCCGGACAAAATTCCGGATATGATGAAACACATCATTAACCGATTTCTGGGAGGACTGATATCGGATATTCAGCCACCGAATTTTGAAACACGAATGGCGATCCTCAGAAAAAAAGCCGAAATCGACGGTATGTCGATTCCCAACGATGTTATCGAATACATTGCCAACCATGTTACTTCCAACGTACGGGAGCTTGAAGGAATTCTCATAAAGCTTCTTGCATCATCGTCATTTACCGGTCGCGATATTACCCTGGATATCACAAAGGAAATATGTGGGGATATTTTTTCACAAAAGAGCGAACCGGTATCCATTCAGATGATCCAGCAGAAGGTTTCTGAAGAATTCAAATGCAGTCTCAATCAGCTTACCGCGCACTCGCGCAAAAGAGAAGTGTCCCTTCCCCGGTATATTGCCATGTTTTTATGCAAAAAATGGACTCGACAGTCATTGCGATCGATCGGCTTTGCCTTTAGTGGAAGAGACTATTCGACAGTAATTCATGCCTGTAAAAAGATAGAAAAGCTCTTAGCAACAGATAATGAAATTGCAGAGCGGGTAGAACAAATCGAAGAACAGATCAGAGCTGTCGCCTGACGAACATTCAATCGGAAATAAAGTAGGTCCGTGCAGTATCCAGGGTTTCAAAGACTTTTATTTTTTTATGAAGGTTGGTGATTTTCAGTAAATTTGCGATTAAATAGTTGGTTTGCACCAGCACTAGATCCCCCCCACCCTCTTCGGCCCGCCCTTTAACAGTTACCAGAGCGGCCAGTCCGATACTACTCAAATAGGTAGCTTCACCCATATTCAAAATGATTTTTGTTTTTCCTTGTTCGATTAGTTCCAGAAGCCGCATTCGAAAGAGCGGAACATGTTCCTGTAATATTGATCCGTCAATGGAAGTGATTACCAGACCATTTTCTTCCTGAATTTTTATTTTCATCCGTCCACTCGCTTCTGGAGATACGTGTCGGTCATTTTTTCGAACATTTCTTTGAAAAACCATCAAACCCCTTTTCAAAAAGGGCTAAAAAAGCATCAACAATTTCATTGTCAAATTGTGTACCGCTGAATCGTTTCAGCTCATTAATTGCTTCCTCGGTCGAAAGCCGTCGTCGATATTCGCGATCGGTAGTCATAGCATCCCAGGCATCAACAACGGCCAGAATCCGGGCTCCCAGAGGAATTTCTCTCCCCTTCAATCCATGGGGATATCCTCTTCCGTCAAAATGTTCGTGGTGGTGAAGAATGATCGGAATTTCCTTCTCCAGAAATTTTACATCCTTGAGAATACTGACTCCGATAACAGGGTGTTTTTTTAATATATCAAACTCTTCAGATTTCAGGCGCTCTTTCTTGGTAAGAATTTCGTGGCTTATTCCAATTTTCCCGATATCATGAAGGAGCCCTGCATATTTTATGATTTCAGTCTCCTTTTCGGGCAGTCGCAATGCTTTGGCAACCTGTACTGCATATGAAGAAACCCCTTTCGAATGTTCCTGAGTATAATGATCCTTAGCATCAATAGCCCGCACCAGAGCATTGGTTGATTCCATATAGGTTGCCCGAATATCATGCGAAAGGCGCATGAATTCGGATTTAAGGCCACTGATCCCCAGCTGGTCCAGCGACTCCTTGGCATCGTCACCTTCAACATTTTTCCACAGCCTGATCAGGTTACGACCGTCCCGTTTCGCCCAGTAGAGCGCCGAATCGGCCCGATCAATCAGTTCCTGCTTGGTTTTGACTTCATTATGATAATCCACCACTCCGATACTGACAGTAACATGAATGGAATTTTCTCCATTGGTGAACTCATACTCATCAATGGATTTATGTAACTTGGTTGCATAGAGCATGGCATCATCGGCATTAACACTTGCAACAACCATGAATTCTTCGCCACCATAACGACCGCAAATATCAACTTCACGGGAACCTTTTTTTATCAAATCGGCTATTTCGGTGAGAACCAGGTCACCGAATTGATGACCATAGGTATCATTGACCGATTTAAAATGATCGATATCGATGAGCATGCACGAGAGTGGAGCTCCGTACCGTTTCGCACGTTTGAATTCAAAATCGAATCGTTCCTGAATAAAACGATGATTATACAACCCGGTAAGCCCATCGGTAATAGAAAGTTCAACCAGCTCTTTGTTTTTCCGGTCAAGTTCTTCCATAAGAACTTTTTCCGAAGCGAGCGCGAATTTCAGTTCGGTAAGCATACGTTGACGTTCGATTGCATAACGAATTGACCGCGCAATGAGCACTGCATCAAAATTACCCCGTACCAGATAATCCTGGGCCCCACACTGGATTGCCTTGAGCGCAATATTCTCATCATCATCCGACGCCACTACGATAATCGGAACATCGGTAGTTTTGCTGTGCACCTCAATGAAAGCATCGAATGCCCGACTGTTGGTGGAAATAAGATCCATAAGAATTACATCGGAGGAATGATCGACAAGATAATTGAGAGCACCATCGAGCTTATCTTTACATGTGACAGCAAAATGGATATCGGGAATTGTGGCAAGCATATCGGTAATCAGTTTCCTCTGGATTTCATTTTCTTCGATCAGAAGAACACTGATTATCTGGTCGGGCAATGATGCTTTCATATTATATAGCAGAGCAGAAAGATGCTGACAAAATCATTTTAAAATGATACACTTTTAAAACACAATATTGTAATTGTACCTATTATTAATAGAAAAAGTCAAAGAATTGTTATTTATATGTATTTGTCGTATATTTTTGCCGGCGTTTCATGATACACCATGGCCATAATTACTATTTTCCTAAACTGATTTTTACCCTATGATACCTCTGAAACAAAACGTCTTTCCCCTGTTTGTTCTGTCAATTTTACCGCTTGTTGCGGATTGTACGCCTCCTCCCGAACCCCAGCAATCGTCTTCCCCTAAGAAATTAATTGTCGATGTGGTTGTTGAAGATCAGCCTGATTCATCGAAAAGGGAACGCAAGCTCAACAGTCTTATTATTCGTGTTCGTAATTTGCGCAGTCACTCACATGAGAAGAATATCAGTTCTCTGGAGACCATGGAAGCTGATCGGATAATCGATGAAGTAGAAGAACAGATGAATGGTCAGCCAACGGAGCTTCTGCTGTCACGATTGGAGCTTGCGGCTGTTCTTTATGAACTTGGCACAACCAAATATCGCTGTGCCGAGCGTGAGGATGAGAATATTGAACTGGTGAAGGAGCTGAAGAAGTTAAAGAAGACGATATCAGAGCTTGAAACCATGAAATAAAAAAGCCCCATATCCGGAGATACGGGGCTGATTTAAACCTGGCAGCTACCTACTCTCCCACACAGTCTCCCGTGCAGTACCATCGGCGTTATAGGTCTTAACTTCCGTGTTCGGAATGGGAACGGGTGTTTCCCCTATGCTATGACCACCAGAAATTTTGTATTTGACATTAGTTTTGCTTGTGAAGCACATAATCGACGAGATGTAAATAAAAAAAAGTGCCAAGCCTCACGGACAATTAGTATCACTCGGCTTAACATATTACTACGCTTACACCTGTGACCTATCAACCTTGTGGTCTTCAAGGATCCTTTAGGGAGGTTATACCCCACGGGATATCTAATCTTGAGGTCGGCTTCCCGCTTAGATGCTTTCAGCGGTTATCCGTTCCATACGTGGCTACCCAGCGGTGCTCCTGGCGGAACAACTGGTACACCAGAGGTATGTCCGCTTCGGTCCTCTCGTACTAGAAGCAGCTCCTCTCAAATATCCAACGCCCACAGCGGATAGGGACCGAACTGTCTCACGACGTTCTGAACCCAGCTCGCGTGCCGCTTTA
>WJLZ01000197.1 GCA_014728215.1 Chitinivibrionales bacterium | reverse complement strand
TTTGTCAATGATGTCCCGAAATATGCTCGAAACCCGACACTGGCCCGCGTGATGCGGCATTGTATTGAAGCTGGTCCGCATGCTGCCGGCGAACGGATAAAGTTCGAAGGGTTTGGCCAGTCCAACTACAAATCACGTGAAGCTGGAGAGGGCCTGAGGACACTCGAGCGGGCAATGCTTCTGTACCTGCTGTATCCGTCAACTCAGACTGCCCCTCCTTTCGAACCGGACTGCAGAAAATCGCCCAGACTGCAGTTGATCGATACCGGCCTTGTCAACTTTCTCGCCGGGGCGCAGCGAAGCCTTATCGGTGTCGGCGATCTGGGTGCGCTCTACAGAGGAAGAATTATCGAACAGGCTGCAGGTCAGGAGCTTCTTGCCGCAGGTTCTCCCATCCACCGGAAGCCGTTATTCTGGGTGAGAGAGAAAGGAACGGCCAATGCCGAGGTTGATTTTGTGGCGCCCTGGAGGAATTCCGTACTTCCGGTGGAAGTGAAATCAGGTCCGGTTGGAAAACTCAAATCTCTTCACCAGTTTATCGAGCGAACCGGGGTGAACGCCGCAGTTCGGCTTCATGCCTCCCCCATACATGTTGAAAAGTGTACAACGCCGGGCGGAGCGCGGTTTCTCCTGATCAACCTTCCCTACTACCTCGGCCCCCTTGCAGTTGAATATGCAGACTGGGCTTCATAAAATATTTGCAAAAGATACAGGATTGACGGAATTGCCGGGATTTTTGATTTTAACCTAAAATCCGCAGTTGAATCGTGGCAATCTGCATAAGCTCTTGCGCCATCTATCCTTGCAAAAATCCTCACTGTGCCTCCCCGGGCACACCTGCGGTTTTCGCAAGGCTATCTGACGCAATATCTTACGCATCTTATCCACGCTCGACTGCGGAATTTAGGTTTAAAGAAGTTGCACTGGTGCGAGCCCAAATCCCGCACTCTAAAATATTAACCGGTAGCTTTTTTTTTCTTTTTTGCCGTCGAGGCGCTCTAATTTCATGCGGGCCGGATATATAGAGGTTCCCGGGGAGAGGGGAATATTGTCGACAGGAAGCTTATACTTTCTGGAAACCATTCTCGCCGATAAGTCAATTTCGGCCAGTATTCTTCCTCTGATATCGAGCAGTTCCAGCACCATTTTTCGGTAGTGAATATCCGGTACGGAGATGATGATAAAATGCCCGTTTGCCGAAAACCCGTTTGCACTGCTTATGAAAGCAGGAACTTTTTTGTTCTTCTGTGTAAAGAATTTCGTGCTGTACGGGACCTCGTAGATTAATTGGTGCAGCGGCAAATCATTGATCGGTAGGGCATCTTGTTGATGTTGCGGGAGATCGTCTATTTGAATGGGACCGGTCGGCGAAGGGCCTGCCGTTTCTTCAGATGATTGCGGCGGCATTTCAGGTGGTGGCATGGAATATGGCGGACGAGGAATTCTGAGCGTCAGGTCATTGTCGGCTCGATTATAAATTGAATAACCTGTAAGCGGATCCGAGCAGATCACCGAAGATTGATTATCCAGTCCGGGTATCCACGGAATGTAGAGTGGCGCTGTCAGATATATTTTTACGGGCGGGACCGTATTTTCTTCAATTGTCCAGACAAAAAAATCCATGGAATCCATACCATCGCCGGTTGCAAGCCGTATATCGCTAATGGCAATATTTTGATAAAAAGGCGATGCAAAGTCGGTAAATTGCTTTGAAGCCAATGTGACTTCAAATGTATCCTGCACAATCGCCACTCGTGGAGATCCGGGATTTATAACCTTTGACTCCCGCGTCTTCAACCAGAAAAGCCGGCCGGGAATGAATTCAAACAGCGAAGCATTTTCTTCAGAATACTCGATCCATTGATTGCCGGATGGTCCTTTTTCGGTCCATCGGAACAATCGGAACTGAGTACTGTCGTATGTCCATTCCACCCCGGATACGGCAAGATCGCTCAGCACGGCTTTTGCCGAATCATTTTCAAGATATGATATTGAATATATCGGGTTCCATTCCTTCGCATTCGTGATTATTTGCTGGTTGACTGCTGCTTTTATCTGCAGACAGAGCGGCAATCCCGCCAGGCAAAGCGCGAATCTAATGGAACTAAAGATTTTTATGTCTGACAAAAAGCGCATAGTCTTTTCTGTTTGCCGGCTTTTCTAATCTGCCAACGGTCTCCGCTACAGGTAAAGAGGACTTTTGCATTTATTAAATATACTAAATCGCGACCATACGCGCTTAACTTAAATTCATATTCCTGTTGGTATTCGAGGTGATCTGCTTTCCACATTGCTCTAATGCAACCTGTTTTCCAACAGAAAACACGTATGCTATAATTTAATTGATAATGGACTCAGATTATTATATATTACATACAAGAAACAATCTCAGATGTAAAACGGTCTATCATAAATCGGTTATCTATATCCCGATCTAATTTGAAGCAGGGATATCATGGCTTCATATTTCAACTCTATAAAAATATCATGTAGCGCTCTAACACAGATATTTGCTGTTCTATTTATACTGGCTTTCAAAGCAGACTCACAATACAATCAATGTTCTGCAGATGAAAATGGCTATATTTTTTCAGATCGCTTATGCAGCTATTGGAAAGAATGCTACCAGCCCTTGCCGGACACGCTCTGCACTTTGCGCCCTTTATCCTATACATCCAGGCATTCCGGCGAGTATTCAATTTCTGCTGTTGTATCGCATCAGAAAAAGCTATATCTGGCATTAAGTTCTATGGTTTATCCTCTTGTCTTAGGATTTCAACCCTGGCGATATTACTATAATCCCGTTGAAATCTATCTCGAGAATGTTGAATTAACACAATCAACACCGCTCTGTTTTTATAAATTTGACCTGGAAAATCTGAATTTTTCATTAGCAATTGCACAGCCGGCAGGAGAGATACGTTTAATTTCATTTGCAATGGAATCGGTTTATGAGAATCCTGCATTCACTATAGAAAAAATTGAAACGATAATGCTTTCTTCATTCAAGGCCGGTCAACAAATAATAAATATGACGACGTCTCCAAAAAGCATTCCGGAATCTGAAAATGCAATCTGTGACAGCAATATCTGGATTACAGGATCTTCCGGGCTTATAAGGAGGTGGGATATTGCAGATAATCTATTTGTTAACGAATCCATATATGATATTTCATCGAATGAAGATGTTTTATGCTATGGCGACGGATATGCAGCAACATATACCGGTAGCATATATCATTTCGATAGTTCGGGCTTTTTTCTACTTGATACTCAGGTTTGCAGCTTTCCTCTTTGGAATATCAACAATAGCGCTGCTGTTGGAGATAACGGAAGTTTAATCGTTCATCAAAACCAAAACTGGATATTTTACACTCTTGATTCTGCGAATTATCGATACTTCAATTTAATAAAGCATCCAAACGGTTCAGCTATAGAGCTTCTGGATGAGGATTGGAATTATCATTTTCATATCTATAAGAACGATCCAACTTTCATATCCCTGACCAGTCCTGAAAGCCTTATCACATTTGTTAACACTCGACCATATATATATAGCGGCATTGGCTTAGAACAGATTGAAATAGCTACATACGATGATGATGGGAATAATCGTGATCCTTCGATCTGTTTATGTAATGCTGATTCTTGCTATTATCCGATTAGAGTAACGACAAAAGATCAGGCAGTCAAGCATGCAATTATTCCGGGTGAAAAAATACCTGATGACTTCAAATTATATACATGTGGCACCATCCTTTCTGAGCCAATCATACACTTCTCAAACTCAGCCATCTCTTTGAATTTATCACCTTCTTCGCTAACCATTCATGCAAAGTATGAATATTTTCCGGAACAATATTTTAATCCGCATTATCCCAACATTTGCTGGTCCAGCGGCTACTATGACTCTACCTTTTCATGGAATAAAGGAGATAGTCTGATATATGTGGTTAACAACGATACGCTGGTAATAAAATATGGATATGATGCTTCTGTGCAGGAAGAAAACGCATTTACAGGCCAAAAAGCAAAAATGGCATATAATATCCGGGGAGATACCTATTCGATAAGTGTGCCAACCCAATTTCAGAATGCACAGGCGCAGGTTACTATTTATGATTTAAAAGGAAGAGTGCTAAAGGCAATAAAATCAGAAAACAAGAAAACAGTTGAAATTCACGGTATACCGGCAAATGGAATATATTATTATCGCTTTTCATTTTCGGAAATACAATCCGATATCCATAAACTTCAGATCCTGAAATGAAAAGGAAGAGGATGGATAAATGATTCTGCTTACGATGAGGTTCGTAAAACCGGCATGTCTGTAAACGACCGCTTCGGCTGCTGCATATACATGTCGCCTGCGAGGCTATGGAACGGCTGTTTGGTTGTTCTTTAATTTTCTATATAAATAATAAAGGTATCTTGAATGAGATTAATCAATAAATATTCAAGCAATCTGTATTATATTCTAATTACATTTTGCTTCGTTTACAAGCGCAGACTCCCCACAGGCCCGTCCCCCGCAATTTCCATATATTCCGAAGTAAAGCCCGATCAAGGTATGGTACTGATAATTGCGAAATATTATTAATATCACCTTTATTCCATCGCAGATACAACACTTCTCGCCTCCTAAAACCTATTGCATATTTTGGGTCTCTTTAAATCATAGCCACGGTTTAAGCAAATTGTATTTATGAATATGATAGTGAAAAATCCAATTTCGCCCTCCACTTTCACTAGGAGCATAAGTTAGCTGATTTGTAACCGATTATCGAGGTGGTTTCCAATTTTTTGCACCATGTATCACAGCTGTTATCCAGATATTGCTTTTTTCGACTTTATACATTATTCGGTAAGAGCCGTAGATTATTTCACGACAGGAATTCTGACCGATTTCAGGAATAATTCGACCAAGGTAGGGTTGTTCAAGCAATAAATCCGCTGTTTCGAACAGTCGGTCAATAAAAAGAGAGGCATGATGAACAGAATCGCGAGCAATATATTCGGCTATGGCATCAATGTCGTCCAGTGCGCCGGGCGACCAGACTATTTTTGCCATTTTGCGAGCTTTTTTCTTGCTTTTTCGTCTGAAACGCCTTTTCCGGCTCGAATTTGACGTTCTCCGCGGTCAAATTTCGATGCAACGTATAACGCGTGAATAACATCATCCATTGAAACTCTCTCAGGAAGAGAATCAATGACCTGGTGGGCTGTATCTTTAACTTTCATTTGGAACCTCTCGCATATTTAAATAGAAATAAATACAATCAATAAAATAAATGACCGCATTATGAAACGAAAGAATAGCTGAAAAGGAGGCAAATTCATAAGAATATATGTAAGGGATTCAAAGAAAGTCACAATACCACTTGGATTTCCGGGGACGGACGAACTTTTGTACTTTAAGCCGCCGGTAATTCGATTGTCCCGAATTTCTTGCTGCAGATGCGCCAAAGGCCCCTTTTTGCCCGTTCGGGAGAATAAGCGGGGGACCAAAAGGATCCTGTTGCAGGAGAGCGCAGCGGTGGGCGAGAGATAACGTAACTCTCCGGATACAGTCCAGGAAGAAACACCGTTGTGGCGGCATTTATTTTGATGTGAATGCATGTCCTGTTGATAATTCTTGTTGTTATAACGCTCTATTATCTCTCCTGCATCCTCTTTTTTCTCCGGGGATTATTATCCATTTCACCGCAGACGCAGGCGCATAATCTCTCTTTTTCGGTTGTTATTGCCGCGCACAATGAAGAAGCAATAATCGGCGACTGCCTTAAGCGGGTGCTGGATCAGTCGGTCCCGGAAGAGCGTTTTGAGGTTATCATTGTCGATGACCGCTCGACTGATGCAACAGCCGATGTTGTTGCATCGTACCGGCGACGGCACAATAATCTCTCGCTGATTCAGGTAACTGAAACGCCGGCCGGAGTATCGCCTAAAAAACATGCCGTGGCACAGGGGGTACGGGCTGCCCGGAATGAAATAATCGTCTTTACCGACGCCGATTGCGCGGTCCCGTCGACCTGGCTTGCCACAATCGACAAGTACTTTACAGGTGAAACAGGCATGGTGCAGGGGGTAACGGTATATTCGTACGTTGACGGCATGAACAGGCTCTTTTTCGGTCTTCAGGCAACAGATTTCCTGTCGCACGGGGTCATATCCGCCGCCGGGATCGGCGCAAACCTTCCGATAAACTCCAATGCCAACAATTTTGCTTTCCGAAAAAGCGTTTTTGATGAGCTTGACGGGTATGGCTCGATGGAGAGCATTATATCGGGCGATGACGATCTTCTGCTGCAAAGAATTTACGAATCGGGCAAATGGAAAATCAGGTTTATGCTCGACCGTGAAGGCTCTGTGACAACGCTTCCGACCCCCACACTGCGCGGCGTATTCGAGCAGCGGAAACGGTGGGGGTCGAAAACCGTCCACTACGGCCTGAACCAGGTGTTTGTTTTATCAGGGGTATTTCTGTTTTATGTGGGGATTATCGCGGCGCTGGTTGCCGGTTTTTTTGCACCGGTGTTCTTTGGAATCGCCGGGATTATGCTCTGCTCCAAGCTGATCGGCGAATATGTCCTCATGCTCCCTGGCGCCCGGATGTTTCATCAGGAAGCGCTCCGTAAATATATCCTCCCGGCATCGATCATCCAGCTTCCGGTGGTCGTTGCGGCGATTTTCGGCGGGGTGTTCGGGAAATTTAACTGGAAAGAGCAGCGGTTTTCGCGAAAGGCGTGAGGGGGAAGATCTGGAGTGATGGAGTGTTGGAGTAGTGGAGTACTGGGTTTTTAAGACAACCAATACTCCATCATCCAAGCACTCCAACTCTCCATTTTTTATTCTACCGCTTCCTTGATACGATCGAACACCTCATCGATAGTCCCGATTCCATCAATATCGCGCACGATTTCTTTAGGGCGGTAGTATGCCAGGCATGGTTCGCTCTGGTTTTTATAGGTGTCGATCCGGTTCTGGATCACCGCTGGATCGGCATCATCGGCACGGCCTTCAATGGAAGCCCGCTTTGAGAGCCTGGCCCGAATTTCGTCATCGGAAACAGCGATGTTTACTACGTGATCGAGGGTAATTCCCAGCTCGTTCAAAATTTTGTCGAGGGCTTCTGCCTGCGGTACACTCCGGGGAAATCCGTCCAGAAGAAAACCGGCTTTGACATCATCCCGGCTCAACCGGTCCTTGACCATGGCAATAGTGACTTCATCGGGAACAAGTTGCCCTTTCTCCGAATAGGATTTGGCAAGCTTGCCCAGCTCGGTATCATTTTTGATATTGTAGCGGAACATATCGCCGGTGGAGATATGCGGGACATCGAGAAGGTCTCTGAGTTTTGCTGCCTGGGTCCCTTTTCCCGCTCCGGGAGGGCCGAACAGGACGACGTTTTTACCTGACATTGGGGGTCCTTTCTTTTTAATGAATATAAAAAAGTCAGTCTTGTCCAAAATAGAACGCTAATTACGCTGATCAAGCTGATATTCGCTGGTCAGAAAACTAAAAGTATCAAAAAATCTGCGATAATCAGCCAAATTGGCGTCACTTGTACTGAGCCTGCGCTGCACTGAGCCTGTCGAAGTGTCAGCGTTCTATAATCAAAATAATTGTATATCGTAAATTTCGTTCTTGTTTTGTGAAATAACTGCGCATTTATAATTCAATGATCAATAGTCTGAAAATGGATATTTAGCAAGAACAACTTCATTCGGAGAGTAGCTGTGCATATGCATCATCCTCTTCATTGTTCCAGATTTTATCTAAAGATGTAGTAGATGCATCAGACCAGAATCTCAGTTCGTCATCCGAAATAACTGTTACCAGAACTTTAGTTCCATCAGGTAATTTGGTATCATCAGGAAGATTAATTTTCCCTTTTTTAACCTCTGCTTGGTATGTTGGGAACACGGTTTCTTTGCTCCTTATTAATGGTTTTCTTTCAAAGATAATAGCAACTACTCAGGGGGTCGGTTTTTTATTCCGGCTTTCGCTAAAATAACGGTTGAAATTACCCATAGGGATCTGAGTAGTTACAAATAATATAAATATTTGCAGGGTGAGATCAGGTTAAATATACTATCTATCTGCTCACCCGCTGCTTATACCGGTCGACTGCGACCGCGCCGATAATGATTGCGCCGATAACGATATTCTGCACATAGTTGGGTATCCCGACAAGATTACATCCGTTGCGAAGCACGGCCATGAGCAGCGCGCCAACCAGCGAGCCTACGGCGCTGCCTTCGCCGCCGGAGAGTGAACCGCCGCCGATCACGACCGCCGCAATGATATCCAACTCCATGCCCTGGGCCGCGGTAGGATCACCCACGGTCAGATTCGAAAACTGCATGATTCCGGCAATTCCGGCAAAGGCGCTGCATACCGTATAGATTATGGTCCGGTAGAATGTAACCCGGACGCCACATAGCCGGGCTGCCGATTCATTGGAGCCCAGAGCAAAAACATACCGCCCGAAAATAGTCCGTTTAAGCACGATGGTCATTATCACCGTAAGAATAATTAGCAGCCAGACGCCGGGTGCAAAAACCAGCCACGACGGTGCGGGATCGACTTCCATCCACCGATTCAACCAGGTTTGCGGAGCAATAACCGTCTGCTCTTCCCCGATCCACTTGGCCGTTCCCCGGGCGATCTGCATCATGCCGAGAGTAACGATAAAGGGAACGATCCGCAGGGAGGCGGAAATAATACCATTCAGGAAACCACAGAATGCACAGAGGCCGACTGCGCCGGCTACCGCGGCAACGGAGACCCAGAGCGGGGTATCCGGGGCGCCGATATTGAGCATCCGGGCGGTAACAACCGTTCCCAGGGCAATGACAGAGCCAATACTCAGATCGATACCGCCGCTGATAATAACCAGCGTCATGCCCAGGGCGCCGATTCCGATGATAACCGTTTGGGTAATAATTGTTTTTATGTTGTAAAGGCTGTAAAAGGCGGAGGGGGCAAGAACCATAAAGAGAAGAAAAACAAGAAACAGACCCGAGAAGGGGCCGAATAATTTTGCGAAATTCAAGAGCTTTTTCAACTGTCCAGTTCCTTTCCCGAGGTGGCCCAGGCCATGACTCGTTTTTCATTCCACTCATTACACGGCCACACCGGACTTAAAGTGCCCCGGTACATGACCGCAAGGGAATCACACATCCCGAAAAGCTCCGGAAGATAGGAGCTTACCATGACAATGGACTTGCCCAACAGGGCAAGTTCGCCGATAAGACGGTATATTTCGGTTTTACTGCCGACATCAATCCCCCGTGTCGGTTCATCCAGCAGCAATATGTCGCTTTGGTCGACCAGCAGCCGCGCCAGTGCAACTTTCTGCTGATTGCCGCCCGAAAGATCGCCGCTTTTCTGACAGGGTGACGTGTAGCGCAGCGAAAGTGATTTGCATTGAGTCTCGACAATGTCGTTTTCTTTTTGAGTGTCGATAAACCCGGGGGTGTTCGGAATAATAAATTGGGCAAGTGAAGAAAGGGTGATATTGTTCCGTATGGGGAGATTGAGTGCAAGTCCTTCCTCTTTCCGGTTTTCACTGAGGAGATCGACGCCGTTTTTCAGCGAAGTACGCGGGGAGATGTCGATAAGGGCCAGGGTGACGCCGTTTGCGAAGGAGATCGTTCCATTATCGGCACGGTCGAGTCCGAAAAGAGTTCTGAGCATATCGGTGCGTTTGGCGCCTACCAGGCCGGCAATGCCGAGGATCTCACCTTTATGAATACAAAACGATGTTTCGGCGAGGTCGGGCGTGCGGGAGAGGTCGTTGATTGTTACAAGGACTTCGCCGATTGTATGGGGGACGCGGGGAAACATTTCGGTGAGTGGCCTTCCTATCATGGCGTTAATAATCTGTGGTAAATCGGTTGTTTCGATAGGGCCCCGGTCAACGCTTTGCCCGTCCCGCAAAACAGTGTAATGATCGGCAATCCGTTTGATCTCCTCAAGGAAATGGCTGATATAAATAACGGTAACGCCGGTCTGTTTCAGCCGCCGGATTGTTGCAAAAAGAGTTTCAGTATCGGACGCCGAAAGTGAACTGGTGGGTTCATCCATGATAATTACACGGGCGTCGGTAATGAGGGCTCGGGCTATTTCAACAATCTGTTGTTCCCCGATCCCCAGGGTTGATACTTTTGCGTTGAGATCAAGACCCGAATGGCCGAGACGGGTAAGGGTTTGTGAAATTTTCAGGTCCTGTTTTTTCAGTACGCCGTAGTGATGGTGTTCCATACCCAGGGTAATATTTTCGGCTATGGTCAAATGGGGCGCCAGGGTCAGTTCCTGATAGATCATTGCGATACCCATAGCCCGCGCCTTTTTTGGCGATTCGGGAGCATAGGCGCAACCATCCAGGGCAACCGTACCGTAGTCGGGACGGAGCGCACCGCTGAGAATTTTCATAAGCGTACTTTTGCCGGCCCCGTTTTCTCCAATCAATGCATGAACCGATCCTTTATCCACAGTCAGGTCGACATTTTTCAGTGCCTTTACCGCACCGAAACGCTTGGAAATTTTTTTCATGTGAAGAATTGGCGTATTCATATCTTTTTAAAATGCATTAAACAGGACGTTAAAATAGATTTTAGCAGGAAGACAATGGGGCAGAAAGCCTGGAAAGAGAACCAGCACTATTGTATCGCTGTTGCTTTTTCCAATTCCTCAAGGCGTTCGTCGGCAATATGATCAAAGGACACGCCGGTGAGAAGACTTTGTTGAATGATAGTATAAAAATCATGCCGGGAAAGTGTCAATAGACGAACTGGCGATGCTGCAATGACACTGGTAGTACGGGGAACATTTTTTACAAGGGCAATTTCTCCAAACCATTCACCCTTCTTCAGGTATTTCAAAAAGGCGACTTCATCTCCTTCATCACGGCGGATAATGACTTCACCTTCTTTGATACAATAAACCTTATCTCCCCAGTCGTTCTGGTTGAAAATAATTTCATCGGTATCAAAGCGTTCCTCCATGGGCTGGCATATAATCGGCATCTTCTTTACGAAGTTTTAAATAGGCGCCTCTATGAGGGTTTTTGAGATACGTTATGCCCGGTTTGAAGGGTATGAACTGCGCATCGGGAATAACACACGGTTTCATATGCTCCAGTTGGATATCGGTTGATGAAGCATTCATTGGCATGGTTTTCCGATATTCGAAAGAAAAAGTATTCCCCGCACTAAAATTATACCGAATTTTCGGTTTCAAGTAAAGAAAAGATAATGGAGAATCACCCGGTGTTGTTTCAGAAGGTGAACTGCATATCGATTTGAATGGTTGTGCCGCCAAAATAACGGCTTTTCAACCCTATAGAGGGACCTGATGGTTGGGAGGATGATGATTTCTGTGCGTCTTGAAATAAAATGGGAATACGCTGGCCCAGATCAATACCAATGATCAGCGACCGGTCAAGATATATTCACGGGGATTGTTCACCACCCTGTGGTACATCGTATCCCTGTCGTAAGCGGGGAGAAAGAGGCGACCTAAAGAGCATTCAACGCTGAGGTGCTCGATTGGAAAGCGGGTCGCTGCGGTCAGCATTGCGGCTTTGCCCTTCACATCGAATGAATATTCCTGATTATCCTTTCGATAGGCGCCGAAATGATTCATTACTTCACACCGCAAACCCACAGGGATAGTATTCAGATACACGGTACCGCCGGTTCTTGCATACATGATATCGATAAAGGAATTGAAGGTATCGTCGTCGCTACGGCCAAATTCATGAACAAGGGGGTGATATGCAAAGGCAAGATCAAGTGATGAAGTGTCCGAAATGATTGAGATTCGGGGATCGAATGTGAGGTTTGCGGCAATATCGAAAGGGTGAAAAGCATTGCCTGAAGAGAAGGCCGCGGCGATTGTAAGGATAACAAAACGGCCGAAAGCAGCGGCTTTCGGCCAGGGCGCCGGTATTCTTAAAAGAAGAGTCATTACTTGATCAGGGGCTTGATAAAATCGATCCAGCTTTGACGGGTTGTCATGTCGGGGAATACGCCGCCGAAGGTGTAATCGTTGAAATACGGAAACCCGGCTTCCAGTATAGCAACATCGTCATCGAGGTCGTACAGGCTTTGGTAGTCGATTTCCTGTCATTGATCATCGATGAGCTTGTAGGGCACGCAGGTTAATGTTGAATCGGATTGGACATGTGTGGTGTAACCGTTTTTGAGTATGACCGTTGTATAGCCCCAGTCTGAGGTATACACGCTGTCGATTTGATGGTCGGCTATATCCATAATTACCGTGTCGTAGTAGAAGCTGTCATAATGGATGGTTGAGTCTCTCCAGGAACTCCAGTTGCTGTATTCATAGTTGGTGCTCACTATGCGATTGTCCCCTGAAACCAGTTTGTATTTCGGCCATCGGGTTTTCAAGTCGGCGGCGGGATTGGTAAAGAATTTGGAGAGATCGACTCTAATTGTTATTGGAGTACTGTCGATGGTTTCGTTGAAGGTATACGGTTGGGTGAGAAGGGTAGAGATAAAATCCATCAGGGCTTCGGGAGAAGAAAATTTTCCGGCCAGATCTTCACTGATTCCTTCGTTGAGCATATCGCTTTGGATTGACGCCATATCGGCGTCCAGATCGATAATATCGGTCCTGATCAGGATATCATCGTTCTGGTTGTCGGTTTCGGCACGAATTGAACTCAGTGCATTCTTGATCGCCCGAGGAACGGCTTTCAAATCGTTGTAAACGGCGTCAAAATAGTTGTTTTGCATTGTGAGGAAACCGTTGCGAGTAAGATTGTAGCTTATGATATCGGATAATTCGCACGATAGTTGCGTCTGGTCGTAGGTACAGGTTTCATACAAGGTATCTCGGCTCAGGCGGAATTTGAGTTTTTCATGTTCTTCGGTATTTTGAACAAGGGATACATAATCGTCGATCCACCGCATATCTTTGGAGCCGTCGGGCGAATAGATGTCGAAATCATAGATGCAGAACATCGAGAGCATCGCCCGGGACAGTCGTACCGCGGATTCGAGGAGATATATCTCACCTTTGTCTATTTCGCCGGTTTCTTCGAATATCGTAACCACGAGGGACATGTCGCTGCGGTTTTGCAGCCGCCCGATTGCAGCCAGGACCTCGTTAAGAATGGGCAGGATTTCGGTTTTGACTATGTTCTGGATGTAGGACACGGTAAGGAAACGGGGAAAGGACGGTGGCTCTGCCTGGGCCATGATGATTGTGGGGGTCTCGGCGAGAAGGATGTTGCCAAGACCGGTCATGCCCGTGGCGGCAAAAGTTTCGGAAATTATGCCGGTTGACTGATGCTTGGTTGACGTCTGTTTTTTGCTCAAGGGTGAATATATGGCAGACGGCGGTGTGGGGCCGCTGCCGTAATATTCATCAATAAATTATACAAATGATAGTATGAAAATATATAATAAAAATTGAGGAGTCTGTGACGGTGATCACAAAGAGCTGTTTTTTTAAATCTCCGGCATCCTTTCCGCCGGAGATTCCCGGCCGGTTTTTATTTTGCCGAAAGCCATTTATCCAGTTCCGGCGAAATCGCCTGTTGGACCGGGGGGGTATCGAGATTGTCTTTTGTTACCAACATGGCGCCGGTATCGATCCGCTTTTCGACCGGTTTACCTTTCAGGGCTTTCATGGCGGTCTTAACACCAAGATATCCCATTTTAAAGGGATTCTGGACCACAAGCCCGTGGATTTCTTCTTTTTCAAGAGCTGTAACAAGCGGTTCGCTGGAATCAAATCCCACAAACTTGATTGTTCCCGCCTTTGCAGCAGTTTGCAGTGCCCTGAGCATGCCGAAGGTCGTGGATTCGTTGGGGCAGAATATTCCATCCAGTTCTTCATATTTATTAATGAGATTTTGACCCGTCTGGAGGGCCGATTCTGCGGTAACACCCGCATACTGATCGGTGGAAAGGAGTGTTACATCGGGTGCATACTCGTTTATGCCTTCCAGGAAACCTTCCTCACGCTTTGCCGTGCTTGCCGAGCCTTCGGCATAGCGCATCATAAGAATATTGCCGTTTCCCTTAAGAAGCCGGGCAAGCTCTTTGGCGGCAATTTTGCCGCCCTCGAAATTATCGGTGGCAACAAAACTCACATAATTGTCGGTTTTGAGGTCCGAATCGATTATTACCGTCGGGATATTTCTTTTGATAGCAGCCTCCACTGGACGGATCAGCGCTACCTCATCCAGTGGCGCAAGAACAAGAGCATCGACATTTCGTGAAATAAAATTCTGTACCACCTGAATTTGCATCTGACGGTCGTCTTCTTTTTCCGGCCCCTGCCAGATTGTCTCGATACCCAGTTCCTGTTCGGCTTTTTTTGCGCCGGCATGCACCGATTTCCAGAATACGTGCGAGGTACCTTTGGGAACAACCGCGATAGTGGTCTTTTCATCTTTTGTACACGAATGTGTGGTTAGAAGAATCGAGACCACAATCGATAATTTCAGAAAAAGGGCTGGTAATTTCATCGGCACCTCCTTTGTGGCGGCATAGTGTGTGTCAGCGCGTATATATCCCAAATATATTTTTACCATCACCCCAAAAACAACTTAAATTATGACGAAAAAGTACATGGCAATTGACGGGCTGTTTCAAATGAAGTATCATATTATAATTATTTCATACAGATTAAGTATATTTTATAAGAGCGATAATTAAAGCCACTGGTACCTGATCCATAGAATCGATTAAAACGCACGGCTATGCTTGTTCCTGTCGAAGTATCATCGCTGACCCTGGATTCCCAGGTAAGCTCACCTGTTGTCATATTAAGCGAAATCGGCGGCCGCCGTACGCTATCGATCCTTGTCGGTCATCTTGAAGCAGGCGCCATTGCAATAAAAACCCTGAATGCAAACTCAGACAAACCGCTTACCATCGACTGTGTAAAGCTTGCGATTGAGCAACTCGGCGGGGAACTCACAAAAACGGTAATCTGTGATTATGTCGACAATGCCTTTGTTGCACGTCTCTATATCAAATCCGGGTCTACAATGAAAGTTATCGAGTGCCGTGCCTGTGACGGCATTGCGCTTGCCATGCGGTGCAGTGGGGATATTTATGTTGAAGAATCGGTGTTTGATAAAAGCGGTCAATCACTTTTTTTAACCGAAGCTCATCAGATTAGAAATACAATTACCTCAATGGATACTGTTGATTTTGGTAGATATTATCTGGAGTAAATCTATGCGAGTGCAGTTTATAGTTTTCATTTTTGTGTTGATTTTTTCATTTTCCGGCAAAGCTGTCCCGAGTAATCCCGCTATGGTACTGGATAAAGCAAAGGCAGCATATCGTGCCGGCGACTATGATTCGACTGTTGCGGTTATACGGACGTATATCAAATCGCACGGCAAGGATGCTTCAACCGAACACCTCGTTCCGCTTTTGGTGGAGGCGCTGCTTCGAACAGAAGATTTTACCGTTGCCCGCCGGATGATCAACATCTTTAAAAAGAAATTCCCCAATTCCGATTACCTGCCTCGTCTTTATTATGCCGAGGGTATTGCTCTGGCAAAAGCCGAAGAATACACCGATGCCGTGGTTGCCTTTTCGCAGGCGGTGAAAGGCGGTGTTTCTGAAACGCTGGAACAGCATTCCTTTGACAATGTGGAATTGATATGCAAACGGGCATTCACGAACCGTGAACTGCAGCTCCTCGCAGACCGCCGTGGAATGGCCGTGCCGATTGTTGAAATTCTGGAATACTATATCATATATAAGTCGTATAGTGCCGGACAAACTGCCAGAGCCGAAAAGCAGGCTGAGGATTTTCGCCGTGATTTTCCCCGTTCTCCTTATCTCGAAAAAATCAAAAATCTCTCAGGACGCATGAAAAGGGACCGGCGAGGTAAAATTCAGGTAGGTCTTCTTGCTCCGCTGTCCGGGTATGATGCAGAAATCGGAAAAAGCATTGTGCGGGGAGTGCAACTGGCGATTGAAGATTACCAGAAAAAAAACATGACCGAATTTAATCTGGTAATCAGCAATACAAAGGGAAATATGGTTGAGACTGCCCAAAAAACCCTCGAACTTGCAGACGATCATAACATTCCGCTTGTTATCGGTCCTGTGCTCAGCCAGACGGCTGTTGTTGCGGCGTCGGTGCTCAGGGAGCGGGATGTTGTCATGTTGTCCCCGACAGCAACTGATGATGGTATTGCCAAGCTTGGTTCAAATATCTTTCAGATGAATGTAACGATCGGAGCCCTTGGCATTCGTCTGGCGCGGTATGCTGTGGAAAATCTCAATATAAGAGAGTTTGCCATTCTTTCTCCCCTGTCGGAATATGGTCAGCTGATGTCCTCAAAATTCAAGCGGGAAGTCGAACGGCTTGGAGGTGAAGTTGTCGCTGAGGAATATTTTGATGAAGGCGCTCACGATTTCCGGGCTCAATTTGTAAATTTGCGCACTGTAATGGCGGAGCGTCGCAGAGAAGCGCTTGCTGTTGAAAGGGGAATGGAGTATGTTAACAGCCGTTCCGCCCGGCGTGCCGACAGCCTTTACCAGGCCGACTCAACTATCGAAATCGGCGGACTTTTTATCCCCGCCGAATCGGAAGACGCCGTCAAGGTTGCCGCACAGACCTATTTCCACAAAATTCGTACCCAGATGCTTGGTTCTACCGGATGGCATTCAGCTGCTACTATCCTTGACGGTAAGCGGTATGTCAATGATGCAATTATTTCAACGAATTTTGATATTAATGCCAATAATCAGCGGTGGACGGACTTTAAAAATAGGTATAAAAAGAAATACAATGCCGAACCGGGCAGAGTTGCCGCGTTGGGGTATGACGCCGCCGAACTCATCATAACTGCGCTTAATAAAACCGGCGGCAATCCCGATGCCGAAAAAATTGCAGACTACCTGGCTTCCATTAATAATCATATCGGCGTCTCCGGCCCTGTTTCGTTCGATCCGCATACCGGAGCAAATAGTGAGGCCGCAATTATGAAAATAACCGATAAAAAATTTGTCCGTATCCAGTAAGCGTGGTACGGTAAACCTAGTTAAAAGCTTAATTCCCGATGACTCTCAAAAACAGCCTTCCGGTGATATTTTTATTTATATGCGCCGGGCTGATGTCCTGTTCGAGGATAACAGACCCGGCCGTGGAACCCTCGACCCAAATACAGGTAAGCGGCGAAGGAAAGCATATTGTTGAAGGTGCCGTTTTCATGGCAAAAACGCTCAGAACGGTATATGATCTCGATTTGGTGGTCGACCGCTTTGAATTCGACCAGACGGTTCTGGATTCCCCAACCCTTTCGATTGCTTTCTGGGCTCCGGATCAGGCCCAGGAAATCGTTTCGACAGGATTGGCAAAAAAGACAAAAGTATCGGGAACCGATATGAACGCCCTGGCGCAAAGAATTCGGCAAAGTGTTGGCTATGCAACCAAAAGCCGGGTCTTCCCTTCACTTCCCGACTCGCTCAATTATGACTCCCTCTATGCCCTCGATTCCTTGAACGTCACTCTTGTTGTCGATCGGGATTCTTCATTGGGTATATGGGATTCGGTGACCGATTCATTAACCGGCGCCTGGAATATTGATTTCCTGGATACGGTTCCGGTCTTTGAAAGCCTGGTGCGCTTTCAGGTTAAGGATACCGCTTCAAAGCGTATCCTTGACATAGAAACCTGGAGTGTCGTGAATGATACGACACTCTCTCTGGAACGGAAAAACCAGATGTTTTTTTCGGGAGCAGACACAGTCTACAAACACCGGGTGAGACTTACGGGTACCGCGGGAGAAATTATCTTCGACACGCTCAAGGTACTGCGGGCCGATTCGTATCACTATTTTTACCTTCAACGCCGCGATGAATCTCAGGTGTGGTGGAACACTCTGGATTCCACACTCTATCTTGCGGCGTATAAAGATTCGCTTGGTCGGCCGAATGGATGGGTCCGCACCCTCTTGAACGATACCATTATCGGGCAGGCTGCCGACAGCAGCGTGGGGCTTGTATCCGATGGGATTGTTTATGATTTCAGGGATACTGTTCAGGTTGTCCATGTTCTTGAGACCGAGAGTTTTTTCACCTCCCGAATAGAAACCAGTGACGCCGATTATATGCAAAAAGTATTTCCGGAAAGCACCAGCCTTCTTTCTTATTCCCGGCGGGATGTTTTCTCAAATGGAAATGTGGCCGATTACGAATTGAGCGGTGTGGATACCCTCTCCGGTTGTTCGCTGAAAATCGAATTTGCCGCCATTACCAAAGAGGACCTGGTGCCGTCCCGGTTCGGCATACCCGAGAGTTCCCATTACTCCTACGATTTGACCTGCAGCCCGTCGCTGGATACACTCCAGGTAAATTCTCTTTACCGGACCGATTTTTATTCTGCACAATCGGAATTCGACAGTGTGTTCTGGAACTATACTCCATTGGAACCGGTCGGGCTTGCATGGTTTGACACAACGGGATTACAGATTACGAATATCACGACGACCGCTTACCAGCCGGGCAATGAAAGTGAACAATGGAAATATGAGCATCCGGGGACCGGGACTGAAGGTACAAATAGATATACCTATACCTGGACCGGCAGGAGCAGAGATGTTTTCAGCGATACGGTCAGGCTCGTAATGCATATCGATCTTTCCACCGGACACAGCAGCTACTCGTACGCAAGGGGAAAACTGGTGAGGCGGGGAGCACTTGAGCCTGTATCATCCGGGTATCATATTACCGATACGCTGGTCTCTTCAGGGATAAGGACAATCTCCGGAAACCTTGACAGTTCGGGGTGCGGCACCGCGACGGTATCCGGAGTAGACCAGTTCGAAATTCGCATCGATGTAGATTCGGTGCTTGTTATCTGCGGCGCCCCCTGTCCCTTGCAGGGAAGCTTCAGGTGGAAAAAAGACAGTACATACAAGGTCCTTTATACCGATCCGAATACATCACGTTTGTTTCAAGCCGATTTTGCTATGGATGAAACCGGGGCCATGAGCGGTTCGTACAGTGAAGTCAGTGATGCTCCGGCAAGACCGCAAGTGCTGAATATCGGGATAACGCCGGCCTATGATGGTTCGGCTGTCGTGTATGGAATTTTCGAAAATACAGCAGCGCTGGATAATCCCGATGTTGTAACCATGCAGCTGTTGATCGATTTGTGGGGTATGAATATCCTTGGAGAAAATTACTACTCCTTTCAATAATAGTAGTATTTATGAATAAAGTAATCTATTTCATTAAAGAAGCTGTGCGCGGTTTTTACCAGGCCAAACTGATGACTTTCGTTTCGCTCCTTTCGGTGGGGATTTCTCTTTTTTTTCTGGGGCTGGTCGTATTGAGCTATTTCAATGTCAAAGGATGGCTTCAGCATGCGGCTCAACAGGTTGATATTGTGGCATTTGTCGACGACCGGACCGGGGGCGATTCTGCGTCCCTCGATGAGCTGGTCGAAATCATTCAGGCATCAATGCCGGTCGAAAAAATGACTGTAATCGATAAGGATGCGGCATGGAAACGGTTTGAAAAAATGTACTCTTCCGAAATGCTCGAGGCTGTTGATGAAAATCCTTTCCCGGTTTCTATCGAGCTTTCATTGAAATCGGAATTTCAGACTCCCGATCAGATGGAGAAAATAAAGGGAGAGCTGGAATCGATTGAGGGGATTGAAGGTTTGCGGTATTCCCGTGAGTGGTTTGACCGTCTCGATGCATTGAAACGTTATTTTTTCTGGGGTGCGGTTTTTGTTTTCATTGTTGTGGGGCTGGCCCTTAATTTTATGATATCCAATACCATAAAGTTGACCATTTACGCCCGGAAAGAACTGGTGACCAATATGCGGTATGTGGGAGCAACCGATACTTATATTCAAATGCCCTTTATTCTGGAAGGCATGCTTCAAGGATTAATCGGCGCCGGTCTTGCTTTTCTGGCACTTTCGCTCATGCGCATTTCTTTATCCTATCTCCCGTTGCAGTGGGGATTATGGAAATATCACTACTACGTTTTTCCCATAGGGGTCCTGTTCGGTTGGATTGGAAGCAGAAACGCGGTTCGCAAGTTTTTGTCATAGTACTTCTTATTCTGTTTCCCTTCCTTACGCCAGCTGTGGCGCAGAAAGGAAAGGGGCGCGTTCTCAAGGAGTATGATACTAAAATACAAAGCAACCGCTCTCAACTCGATTCGATAAAAACCTTGATTGCAAAGGGACGTTCCAAACTTCGAGAACTGGAGAAAAAGGAAGGCACCTCTCTTTCTCAGCTCAAGCAGCTTGAATCAAATATTGTCGCTGCAGAGAAGTATGTCGATATTTTGACCAGTCAGATTAATTCACTATCTTTGCGGGTTGATGAGCTTTCCGATTCGTTGGCCATGGAAAAGAAAAGCCTGGTTTACCGTCAGAATAAAATGAAAAAACGGCTGGAAAATATGTACAAAATGGGGAATGCCGGTCTGCTCCAGATAATCATGACATCATCGAGTATGTCGGATATGCTGCACCGGGTGCGGTATTTTCAGGAGCTTTCGCGATACGACCAGGTCCTTTTTCACCAGATCGACAGCACAAAAGGTGTCATAGAAGAGCACAGAGATACCCTGGAGACACGTCTGGCGGAACTATCGGCCGCAAAGGAAGAAAAGACGCATGAACAGAAGCTTTTGATGAGCGAGCGGAAGTCGCAGCAGAACATGCTGCAGGAGATTCGTTCTCAGCGGGAAGAATATATGGCAATGGTACAGGAGCTTGAAGCGGCCCAGGAAAAACTTGCTGCAATAATGAAGAGTCTAATCGGCCAACGGAAAGAGGCCGAATCGGAACTTCAACAGGGTCGTCAGATCGCCTTTGAAAAACGAAAAGGTGAACTCCCCTGGCCGGTTATAGGTGATATTGTCAGAGGTTATGGAAAAATTGTTCATCCGGTGTATAAGACCGTAACGACAAATACAGGTGTCGATATCCGTGCTGATGAAGGCAGTGCGGTACGGTGTGTAGCGCCGGGAAAAGTGGCGGTTATTCACTGGATTCGCGGACTCGGCAAGTTGATCGTAATCGATCATGGTGGAGGTTATTCGACCATCTATGCCCGAATGGGCACGATTTCTGTTACCCAGGGGCAGAATGTCGACTTTGCAGCGGTTCTGGGGACTGTGGGCAAAGGCGGCCATGTCGGCGAATCTCGCCTTCATTTCGAAATTCGAAACCTGGCTTCACCCCTCGATCCGCGTAAGTGGCTGGAGTAAACCTGCCGGAGAGCAGGGAGAAAATTATTTTAAAGCCTGAGCCCGAACCGGCATCCTGAGCCTGATTGTAATTCTATGCCAAAGCTTGTTTTTAATAATCTGATAGGACAAAACAAAGTCAAAGAGGTCCTGGCCGCTGCTTTTGAAAAGCAGATCCTTGCCCATGCCTATCTTTTTTGCGGCGAAGAAGGGACGGGAAAGCTCCAGGCCGCGGTTGAACTGGCCATGGGACTGCTCTGTGCCGATACTGAGCAGGCGCCCTGCTATACCTGTGAATCCTGCCGGAAAATTCTTCATTTTGCCCATCCGGACCTTCATTTCATCTTTCCGGTCTATCTTCAGAGCGATCAGAAGGACAGTGAGGGTATCAGTGAAAAGGGGTGGAAGCATATTGCGGAACTCTCCCGGAAGCGGATCAACAATCCCTATGTAAACCCCGGGTCCAAAGGAGTGCCTAATATTCCGGTTGCCTGGTTGCATGATGTTAACCATGCGATCTTACGGGGTACGATTGAAGGCCCCATGAGTGTCACCATAATCGACTGTGTCGATATGATGAATAAGGCATCGGGCAATGCGATGCTCAAGGTGCTGGAGGAGCCGCCAGAAAATACTATCATGCTCCTTTTGACCGATAAACACCATGCCGTATTGCCGACCATCGTTTCACGGTGTCAGAGTCTTCGGTTCGGCTATGTGACCAATGAACAGATCAGGGAATCTATATCCCGCCTCTGCTCCAAGCCGCTGTCGGATGAAGAGTGTGAAGAAGCGGTCAGGTATGCCATGGGATCGGTGGGAAGAGCGCTTTTCCTTCTCGAAAACCCCACAACACAGTGGGCAGAACAGGCCTCCGAACTATTTGAATTGTGCCTGAATAACAACTGGATGGGAATTGCCGATGTTATCGACGTTTTGTCGGCGCGTGATAATTTCGATGCTTGTGAACAGGTGCTCATTCATTTCATCTATGCAGTCCGTGAGCGGGTGATGCAGAGAATTGAGGCTCCTGAGAAGTATATTACTAACAAAGAACACGCCATTGATCCGTGCGTTGCTGAGGAGTTGTTTAACAGTTGCCGTCGGGCGATTTCAGCTGTCAGGGCACGGGGAAATACTGCATTAGTACTGGTGAATTTTATAATGTCAATTATGGAGATACTTAATAATGGCTAAAAAAGATAAATTGATTGAAGTTACCTTCAAAGGTGAGCGAAAGGCTCTTTTCAGAAATCGCCACGAACTTGAGCTTGTCAACGATGAATATGTCATTGTTGAAGCCGATCGGGGTAAAGATCTCGGGCGGGTGTCCCTTATCGGGGGGCTGGTCCGGCTGAAACGGGGTAAGGGCGAGACAAAAAGCATAATTCGTCAGGCCACCGAAGGTGATTTGAAAATATTCAATGAAAATAAAAATAAGGAAATCGAAGCATTTGGGGTATGTAAAACAAAAATCAAAGAGCATGAACTGGAGATGAAGCTTGTTGATGTTGAAATGCAGTTTGACGGCAGCAAGATAACCTTTTATTTCACTGCCGCACAGCGAATCGATTTCAGAGAACTGGTCAAGGATCTTGCATCGGTGTACCGGACACGAATTGAACTGCGTCAGATTGGTGTGCGTGATGAAGCAAAGCGGATCAATGGTTACGGGATTTGCGGAAGGACTCAGTGCTGCAGCGCATTTCTCAACGAATTCGAACAGATCACCACACAATCGGCCAAGGATCAGCAGTTGTCACTCAATCCTGCAAAAATATCCGGCAATTGTGGAAGACTTTTGTGCTGCCTTCGTTATGAAGAGAATACATACCATAAAGTTTTTGAAAAATTTCCTCCTCTCGGCAGTTCGGTCCAAGTAAAAAAGAAAACCGGTGCCCTTGTTTATATTAATGTATTTACAAATCTCGGGCGGGTGCGTTTTAACGACGGATCTGAAGAATGGTGTGAACCTGAAGTTCTGATGAAAGGTAAAATGAATGAAGTCCCGGAATAACGGCTCAGAAAATACCGCAAAGAAGACCATGCTTGTCACCCAGGCTCTTCCCTACGCAAACGGTGATATTCACCTGGGGCATCTGGTGGAAGCGGTGCAGAGCGATATCTATGTACGTTTCCAGAAATTATGTGGAAACCGGGCTGTTTTTGTGTGCGCCGATGATACTCACGGCACTCCTATCGAATTGTCGGCCCTCAAAAGAGGAATTGCCCCCGAAGCGCTGATTGCGGAGGCATGGGAAAATCATGTGAGAGATTATGCGGCCTTTTCGATCGGCTTTGACATTTTTCATTCGACCAATTCGGATGAGAACAAAAAGTATTCGGAATATATCTACAAAAAGATGAGAGAAAAAGAGCTCATCGTCGAGAAAGAGCTTACTCAATTCTACTGCGAACATGATAAACGATTTCTTCCCGACCGGTTTGTTATCGGCGCCTGTCCGAAATGCGGCGCCGCAAACCAGTACGGGGATGTCTGTGAAGTCTGTAATTCGACCTATGATCCGGTAGATCTTGTTGAGCCTCGCTGTTATATTTGTGACAGTACTCCGATTCGCAAGACTTCAAGACATCTGTTTGTACGCCTGGGTGAATATGAAGACTTTCTTCGAGACTATATCAATACAACGTCGGTTCTTGGCGAAGACATGAAAAATTTCGTTAACCACTGGATTGAAGAGGGGTTGCGGGAATGGTGTATCTCCCGTGATGGACCATATTTCGGCTTTAAAATCCCGGATACCGAGAATAAATATTTTTATGTCTGGCTCGATGCGCCTATCGGGTATATTGCATCAACCGAAAAGTGGTGTAAGGATAACGGCGAAAAGACCGAGACATTCTGGGACAAGAAGAGCGGTACGGATGTGATTCACTTTATCGGCAAGGATATTGTCTATTTTCATGCGCTTTTCTGGCCGGTCATGCTCCACAGTGCAGAATTCAATCTGCCGAAGAAAATATTTGTACACGGTTTTCTCACTGTCGAAGGTGAAAAGATGTCAAAAACTCGGGGGACTTTTGTTCTGGCCCGCGACTTTGCCCAGAAACTGGAGCACCCCCAGGCAACCGGCTATCTTCGCCTCTTTTATGCCTCGAAACTCTCGAGTCATGCCGGAGATATCGACTTGAGCAGTGAGGAATTCTGTAATAAAGCAAATACCACCCTGGTTAACAATATCGGAAACCTTCATCACCGGACATTCATATTCTGCGACCGGTATTTCGATTCATCGATACCCGATGCTGAGTGGGACGAATCGATTGCCGCCGAAGTCGAAAAGGCTGCAAAAGAGATCAAGGCGTCCTATGAAGCTGTCGAGTATAAAGCGGTGATTGAAAAGGTCCATGCCCTTGGCAATCGGGGAAACAAGTATTATCAGGACACGAAGCCCTGGGAGTTGATAAAAACCGACCGGGAGAGTGCCGCCCGGGTAATGGTTACCTGTGCAAATCTGATCAAAGCGCTTGCGGTTTTTCTCAAGCCCGTGGTTCCCGATATTGTCGCAAAGATCGAACAACAGTTCGGGTTTGATTTTTCCTGGTCGGATTATGCTTTTTCTCTGCGGAACACCGGTTTGAACAAAACCGAGAAACTGGCAGTTCCTATTGATGTTTCACTTCTTAAAGATCTTTTCAGTGTGGGTGAAACGGCAGGTGCCGTATCCCCGAAACTTGAAACAAAGCCGGAGATCGATATCGAAACCTTTGGAAAAGTGGACCTGCGGGCCGGTATAATAAAAACCGCCGAACGGATAAAAAAATCCCGCAAGCTGATTAAACTGCAGGTACAAATCGGTTCTGAGCTGCGGCAGGTGGTTGCCGGTATCGGAGAAAAGTACACCCCCGAATCCCTGCCTGGAAAACAGGTGGTTGTGGTAGCAAATCTTAAACCTGCGAAACTGATGGGAGTCGAATCGAGGGGAATGCTCCTTGCAGCCTCGGAAGAAGAATCATTAATACTGGTAAGCCCCGAATCACCCATAACCTCGGGAGCGCGGGTTTCATAATGAAATTTACACCGGCGATCGAAAAGATTACTCTTAAGCAGCTCGATTCACTGGAAGTAGATCATCTGGCACGGGAGCTTTCGGTTCCCAGTCCCATAGCATCAATACTCTGTTCGAGAGGGCTTAAAAGCGCCGAGGCATGTCATCACTTTTTCAATCCTGTTCTTGGGCAGATGCATGATCCTTTTATTTTCGGTGAGATGCGCAAGGCGGTCGACCGTATCCAGAAGGCTCTTTACAATAAAGAGAAAATCGCGGTCTATGGTGATTATGATGTTGATGGTGTTACCTCGACGGCCATGATGGTTCGGCTCCTCCGGAAATTTGGAGCCGACTGCATGTATTATCTTCCCAACCGGCTTATCGACGGGTACGGATTTTCTAAAACCGGAATCGAGCAGATTGCGGCGGAAGGAGCGAAATTGATCATTTCCGTCGACTGCGGTATCAATGCATGCGATGAAATATCCCTGGCGAATTCGCTGGGTATCGATGTTGTTGTCACCGACCATCATGAGCCAAAAGAGGTTTCTCCCGATGCTGTTGCCCGTATTAATCCAAAAATGCCGGGATGCGCCTATCCTGACAAAAATCTTGCGGGCGTGGGTGTTGCGCTCAAGCTGTGCCAGGCGCTTGTGCGTTCCAGCTCTCTTTCCGATGATCTGTGGGTGGAGTACCTGGATCTGGCGGCACTGGGAACCGCCGCCGATATTGTGCCTTTGACAGGAGAGAACAGGATAATCACCAAATTCGGTTTTGAACAGCTTTCAAAATCAAAAAATCTGGGACTGCGGACCCTGATCAAGCAGCGTGGGCTGGAGGGTGAAGCAATTTCGACTTCTCAGGCGGTGTTTGCACTTGCTCCGTGTATTAATGCTGCCGGGCGGCTTGGAGATCCGCGGCGGGGAGTCGAACTCATGCTTACCGAAGACCGTCCTCAAGCGCGACTCTATGCAAAGAAACTCATTGAAACCAATTCGGAACGTCAGTCACTCGACAGCCGGGTTGAAGCAGAAGCCGTGGCCTGGGTACAGGAATCCTGTGATCCGGAGAATGATTTTGGTATTGTTGCGGGTAATGAACGGTGGCATTGCGGAGTGATCGGTATTGTCGCTTCGAAGATTGTAGAAAAATTTCACCGTCCCACCATCCTTTTCTCGATTGGTGAAGACGGTCTGGCGCGGGGATCGGGAAGAAGCATCAGTGGATTTCATCTCATGGAAGCCCTGACGCGGTGCGGCGGATTCCTTGAAGGATTCGGCGGGCATAAGGCTGCTGCAGGAATGGTAATAAAAAAGGAGAATATCGGAAAATTCAGGCAGGCATTCAATGAAGAAGTAAAGAAGATGCTCGCCGGCAGGGATCTTGTTCCTGTTGTCAATGCGGATGCCGAAATATACTTGTCCGATATCAATCCGAATTTTATGGAGCATATCAAAAAGATGGAGCCCTATGGTCCGGGTAATATGCGTCCGGTGCTCTATTGCAGGAATCTGACGAATCGCTATGCTCCCCGCATTGTAGGACGGGGCCATCTGAAAATGCTTGTCAGTGACGGCCGGGCTGCTATGGATGCTATCGGATTTAATTTCGGCGATCGCCTGGATGCTGTCACCAATGCCGGAGCTTTTTCACTGGCCTTTACTCTGGATGAAAATTTCTGGAACGGCCGAAAAAATCTTCAAATGAAACTCAAGGGAGTGACAACATGAAAATGTGGGACGGCCGGTTTTCCAAAAAAACCGACATGTTGATGGAACTGTTCAATAATTCACTTGCCTTTGACAAGATTCTTATCGAAGAAGATATTGCGGTCAACCGTGCCTGGGCCGGAGCCCTCCATAAAAAGGGCATACTTACGTCGGCCGAATTAAAAAAGATCCTCTCTGCACTCAACGGTATTCTCCGGGACCATAAAAATGGAAAAATCAGGTTTACCGAGGGCGACGAAGACATCCATATGGCAATCGAGCGGATTCTCAGTGAAAAAATCGGAGCTGCAGGGGGAAAGATTCATACCGGCCGGTCACGCAACGATCAGGTGGCCACCGACCTGCGTTTATATGTAAAAAAATCCCTTAGTGAAATCATCGATGAAATCATTGTTTTGCAAAAGGTCGTCTGCGCCCGGGCAGAGAGCGATCTTGATGTTATCATGCCCGGCTATACTCATCTGCAGCAGGCGCAGCCGGTGGTTATGTCCCATTACTGGCTCTCCCTTTTCTGGAGTCTTCAGAGGGAAAAAAGCAGGGGCGAACATGCTCTGGCTATGGCAGATATCATGCCTTTAGGGTCGGGCGCGCTGGCTGGAAGCGGTTTTGCGGTCGACCGAAAGTTTCTGGCTAAAGAACTCGGTTTTGCCGAAATATCCGACAACAGCATGGATGGCGTTGCATCACGCGATTTTGTTCTCGAAACACTCTCTGTCATAGCATCTTTGGGCATTCTCCTGAGCCGGTATGCCGAAGACCTGATTATCTGGTCCTCAAAGGAATTCGGGTATATCGAGCTTGATGATTCCTGGTCGACCGGCTCGAGCATGATGCCCCAGAAAAAAAATCCCGACTCTCTCGAACTGCTCCGCGGAAAAGCCGGACGGCTCCTGGGCAATTATACCTCCTTTGCCGCAACACTCAAAGGGCTTGGTCTTACCTATTATAAAGATTTGCAGGAAGATAAAGAGCCGCTATTCGACAGCATTGGTCAGATTACGATCATGCTGTTGGTCTTTTCACGGGTCGTTACTACATTGCACGTCAAAAAGGAGCAGATTCGCGACAATCTCGATCCCTTGCTTCTTGCTACCGATATTGCCGATTATCTTACCAAAAAAGAGGTCCCCTTCAGAGAGGCACACCGGATTGTTGGCGCCCTGGTATCCCATTGCATTAAAAACAAGATTATGATCAGCGAGCTTTCTCTGGAGGAACTGAAAAAATTCTCCCCTCAGTTTAACAAGGATATCACCGGGCAACTCAACTGGGATAAGGCGCTCGCTCTGAGAAATATTCCAGGAGGAACCGGCCTTAGAAGTGTGAAACGGCAGATCACCAAAGCCCGTAAACTGCTGAACCTCCCGCAATAGCGACCTGCGGAAGGGCATCATACAATCCCGGGCGTTGATTCCCACGGTGAAACCTGGATAAAAGAGATTGCCACCGGATCTGCTGAGGTGCAAACACTTTCGATTTCGGTTGATACTTCACAGGGAACAGCTCTGCCCGAAAGTACGGTGTCGAAAACCGGCATACAATCTGCACCATCATACATCACGCGCCGTGCGGGAACCCAAACAGCTGATATGTCACAAACAGCAAAAGATTCGCCGATACAGAAGCCAAAGACACACCATGCAGTCACTCCTGCAATTCACCGGCGGATTTATCGTGATTTTATATTGAGGGAATCTCAGAAAGTAACTGGTTCCGGAAAAAATGTTTCGGGTTACAGGAGAATCAGATATTCGAGAATCCGAAGGGGTTGCTCTGATTGCTCTTGGAAACGCAGCTTATGCAGCACGGGAGAAAGAGTACGAACGGAGCAAAAAAGTTGTTGAAGAGCTTGTAAAAAGGTATTTCATCGACCAATTCGGCCGTGCGCCTGATTTTGATGATGACAACTGGAAAAAACAGTTGCGTGTTCCTGAGGAAACCCGGTATTGCCGGCATCTTGACAAGGCGGAGGTGGCAGTTGAGGCAGGCAGCAATGCCCCCAGGGAAAGAACTCCAGGACCGTCAATACGTATGCCGGATTCCAATGTCCTTCCCTGTGAAGAACAGGGGTTAGGATGTAAAAATAAACAGTCCTTTTGCCCTCTTCTCACCGAGTGATACAGAGAAAAAGATGTTCTTGCTTTTCCGCAGGAATCCCGGAAGCCCGAAAAGAGCATGATGGAATGGATTACCAACATTATTATGTTTGCATTAGGTGAGGGGAGTTTCGCAAGGCATTAACCGGTTTTTTCGGAACCTGCACTATAAGTACTACAACTATAAAATAAAATGCTGTATATTAATTTAAGTAAGCAAAGGGAGAACAGCGCACCGCAATCATGAATAGAGTACATTTCAAGTTAAATCAATGGGTTTTTATTCTGCCCCTTGTAATCATTATTAATGCATGGGCTCGGACAACCGTTTTCTTTTTTCCTTTCGAAGATAAAGTTGAATTAAAGGATACCTGGGATCTCACGGTTGATGTTCCCCGGTGGTATTCCACTACGCTGGATACAATCGGAGAAAGAGATTCTTCTATAGTATGTGTTCCCTTCGATACTGTTTGCGCTCTATTAAAGAAAAGCGCCATGAAACGGAACGATTATCTGATGCCTTCGAGCATTGTTCGCATTGCCGGGGTTTTAGGTGCTGATTATGCACTTACGGGTACAGTAACCCGTTTCAGTGTGGTAAAACGGGCTTTAAATACCGATGCGCCGATGAATGTTACCAATGAGTTCAACCGTTCGACTCATCAGCAGGCAGGCATTACCGTCATGGGAGGGCTTCAGTCCTATTCTGCCGATATTGCCATGGAGATTGATATTTATGAGACAAAGAACGGACAGAGAATTCAAACACTTGATCTCGACAGTGAAGAAAAGGATGCAGGGTTTAAGATGTACCTTTCCTTTCAACAGGACAACCCGGAGTTGAATTTTCATTATATGGCCCGATCGCCTTTTGGGTCTGTATATTTTCAGCGGAGCATCGCCGGCGCAGTTATGCATCATTTTGCCAGAAAAGTTCAGTTTGCGGTTCATCGGCACACCGAAACCGGTGCTCCTGTTGTTGAAGAAGTTTCAAAGGAGTATATGGAAGGCGCCATATTGGCTCGTGAGGGCAACGACGTTTATATCAATCTGGGAAAGGAAGATAGACTGTTACAGGGAGAAATGCTTGAGGTCCTTAAGCCCGACCGTCCTGTGCGTGATGAAAAGGGTGATACGCTCGGGTGGGTTGAGAAGCCGGTTGGGACCATAAAGGTGCGGTTTATTAAGGCGGCGCACTTCTCTGTGGCCGATATTATCGAAGAGGCTGACAGTATCCGGGCTGAATGGACTATCAGGGCCCTGGTTGGAGAAAAAAAGAAAGATAAGAAATAAACAGACACTTTTTGGCATCGTTTTTCTTAAAAGTTATTTTACACTTTTGATTTTTTGGAAAAACAGGCCTGATCTGATAAATGTATTCAAATGAGTGTACTCAAAAAAATGCTCGTAAACAGTGTTGATATTTTTCATAACTTTCCTTATTATAGTTAGATAGAAATTATATAATTACTCAATAAAACAGGAAAAACAAGAGCGGAAAAAAAATACTTATATAATATTATAAGGAAAACCAGGTTCATAATTTATTTTCACTGTAAGACGTGCCGGTGTTTCACCCCTGTATCTTTTATGCTTAATTAGAGCTGGGAAATTTTAAGGAGTAAGCGAATGAAAAAAAATCATGTCGCGTGGCTGAGAGTGTGTTTAGTTTCATTTCTTTTTTTTGCCCTCTCTATCCATGCTCAGTCTCTGACTGATAAATTGGAAGAAGAGGAAACATTCTATAAAAATTACGGAAAAGATACCTATAATAAGTTAAAGATAGAGCGGGATGTTATTGGTTTATATGATAATTTCGGTGAGCATATTACCGACGGTGTCCATCTCTATGAATTGCAGAATAAGGCGGAACGGCTTAATAGTGAATGGGAAGGTGTTAATGATTCGATGGATTATTCCAAGAGTCTTGAATTCCAGAAAGAAGATTTCTTTGAGAAATTTTCAAACCTGGTTATTACTCAGGATGCCATCGGCGGTAATAAAACATCTTTTTTAATCGGCGATCAGATAACAACTAAATTTACTCCCCTTACCTTTAACAAAACCAATTTTAACGGAGTACGGTTTGACTGGTGGTCAACCGGGCTTCAATTTTCATTTTTGTTGTCCAGAACCAGGCCCGGTTTTTTAGCAAAAAAGGATAAGAGTGGCACATCGCTTGTTGAATATCCTGTCAGCGATTCAAGTTTTGAGGCCAAATATTATAACCCCTCGTCGGGCGGTGGAATAAAAGGCACACGGGATTTTTCAGGTAAATCGCCTTTCGGTGATATCGACTGGCTCTGGTCGTTTCATGCTCAGAACACTATCGCCAACAAGGTTGATGTTGGACTCACGTATATAAATCATCATGTTACCGATGTGAAAAAGGGTGAGAAATGGTTCAGAGGGGATGTTCCCGATGTCTGGATGCCTGAAGAGATCCATTTTGAATTTTCGGACCTGACCCCGCTGGATACCAATGATGCCGGTGTATATGTTGATGATGTCCGGATGTTTGTGAATGGGAAAGAAGTTCAAGCTCGTCCGACCTATCAGGGGATTTTCAGGCAGGTCTATGTCGGCTCCCGTGACTCGATCCTCCTTCCGGCTTCGCTCCCTGTTGCACGTCCCCAGTCCGGTCATGCGCCGATCATTGTCGGATTCAGGATCGATCCGCAGTACTGGTATTTCAAAGGGACACAGCAGTCGCTTTTATCCATCGATAAAGTCAAAGAGGTTCGCTACGAATACGCAGTGGCAGGCAATTACCTTGTATTTGTATCTACAAGCAAAAGCATACCTCTTGCGATAAAAGGGGAACAGGATCCCCAGACCGGTGAAGTTGAATATGAGTATATCGAAAGGACTATCGAAGATATCTACAATCCCGGCGGTGAACCACTTCGGATTGACAATCAGGACAATAATGCGCTAAATGAGCGGGCATTCTCGACAACCTATTTTGGTCAGTATATCCGGAAATCGCCGAAAGTTCTTTCCATGAGAAAGGGCGTTTTTGAAAATGCGGTCAACAAAGAAAACCGGATACGAAATCTGTTGAATAACGCCGGCCGGGCACGTGAAGTATATAATTTCAACACCTACAGCTATAAATATGGAATTAACATTTCCTCGGTGACATATGGAGTCGATTTCCGCGGTGAACTGAGGGGTGTAAACTTCAACGGCGAAGTCGCGGTTAATCAGCGTGAAGACAAATTGCCGGGTAGCGATCAAAGCAGGGAAAAGACCACACGCCTAATCGGAACCATGAAAGCCGACAGAGAAATCGGGAGAAACCTCGGGCTCAGCGGTGATTTCTATTATATCTCTCCCGATTGGAAAACGAACCTCGATAATCTTCAGGCCAGCCGATATTTCAAGGAGACTACCTATAAAGACAGCGGAATAGCAGATTATCTCTCCTATCCCAAGCCCCTTTCGAATAATTGGAATAATATCGACGATAACGATGATAACGATGCTTTTGTGGAAAGTGACCGACGCCGTTATCCCAGCGATCAGAGTTCCGATGACCAAGGTGATTTTTATGATGATGGTGCGTACAAAGTTAGATTAGATGACGGCACGATTGTGGGGCCAAAGCTTGTTGAACTTCCTACAGAAATGCTGACTATTTATGATGATCCCGATGGTGTCATTGCATCGAAGGACGATCGCAACAGAAATGGTAAGCCGGATTTCAGGGAAGATTTTCTTCTTTTCAGCAGCGATCCGCCGGTATTCGAACTGGGAATTGATTTGAATAATAATGGTATTCCCGATTATGAAGATGATGATATTCTTCCTGATTTCGGGCATTCGGTGGGCTATTTCATTACCTCCAACGGCATTAAGACGCAGGGTATTCGAGGGAGTAATCTCAATCTCCGGTGGAGTCCTTCCGCAGATTTCAAAGTCGATGTAGGCGGATATTACGAGTCGGTACTCGACCATGATCTCAACGGGATCGAGGACTGGCGAGAAACCGACATTGATTTTGATGACGGCCGGGATTTTTATCAGGGAAAATCTCTGGTAGGATATGCAACCGGTACCTATGAGATCCTCAAGCGCAGTCAGGGAATAATGTATGATATCGGTGGTGAAATCCGGTATATCAGGGATGCTGTTCGTAATGACGCCATTCGGTCGGAGGGGCGGAATTCCGGAGGAGAATATCTCGTTAATTATTATTACTATATCGATCCACTTAATTTCAGAAAAGCCCTTGTCGGTAATGTTGTAGGTGGTTTGATATACAATAATATTAAAAATTTCGAGTATGGCGTACGGGCAAAGGTTGGGGCACAGAAACGGTTCGAAATCGATGATGAGTTCCTGACAACCTACAGTTTCTACGATGATATTTCAAAACGGACAATATTCGAATCCCGCTGGCAACCCTATTACGACCGGACAATCGGTGATTTTTATTTCACCAATAGGGTGAGTTACCGATTCGGTTTTAAAACCGATTATGCCGATTGGCGCCGGTTTCTCAAGTTTTTCAACAGACTCGAAATAATTCCCCAGTACAAGCTGCTTTTAGCCATGTCAAAAGAAATCGATGGCCCCACCGATCATGATCCTCGTAATCTGGAAGTTCATCTCCGAATGGATTATGACGGCAAACAGGGGGTTCCCGACGGTGATATCGACAGTGTATACGATGATATCGGTGATAATCTCGAACGGGCCCTGGATTCTCGTATCATTGCTGAAGAATATCGTGATAATAATATTACCTATTTCCTCAATGTACCTATTTTGCGTGCTAATTACAAAATTGCAGAAAACACGCAATTTGAATTTGGAATTCAGGGGAAACGCTTTATCGATATAATTACCCCGGAAGAGAATGGCTTTTTCCTTTCGACTCTTGCTCAGGTCGTCTCCCGGGCAACGTATAAGGGATATAACGTTACCTTTTATGTCGGCGCTCAATGGTGGGATCACGACTACGATGTAAATACCCGGGACCCGGTGCTGAAGACCGGGAGCAGGTTTGATCGCCGGGGATGGCAGTTTTTTGCACAGATTTTTTCGGGAACATAATCATTTAATGGAGAATTTGTATGAAATGTATGATGTATAAGTTTGCCGTGGTCATCTGTCTGGTTGCAGGCCTG
>WJLZ01000196.1 GCA_014728215.1 Chitinivibrionales bacterium | reverse complement strand
CATCATCGTCGTCATCGTCGTCGTCGTCGTCGTCGTAATCATCGATATAGTCACCATAAATGATATCGAGCGCCTGTTTCGGGATATATGTTTTGCCGGTCATCGGCGCGTGAACAACGATTCCGTTGAGTTGGTAGGTGGAACCACCGACCATGACAAGGTCTTTGCTGACAGGAAGCTGAGCGTCACCGATTTTTACAACAGGATTTGCCGGATCGGTTTCGTCGAGTTCGTAATCGGGGCGGGAGCTGACTTCAACAAAGAGGTCCTTTGTCGTTCTTCTCAGGTTGCAACCCATTTTGCGGGCGATCTTTTTCGCAAGATCGGTATTGTCAAGTAGTTTGGTGAAAGCGCCGGAGCCTTTTCCATAGGCCCAGACCGGTACATCTTCACCATTATGACCATGAGTTGTCCAACCAACAATGGTGTATCTTTCGCTGAGTATACGGGCCAATGAATAGGACATGCCAACATCTGCAGCATAGTCCAGAATATCCTGAGCATCTTCCGCAGTGATATCGAGTCCCCACCATTCAGAGACGGCTGATTGGATATTTGCAATGGAATAATCGTCTTCCATTTTATCCACAACGCCGCCGGCGGTGATTTTCATGCCCTTGAGCGGAGCAACAAGATCTTCGATCTTGGTGTTGGTGTAGTGGGTCGAAGTGTAATAATGTCCAATTTTCGGTCCACCGGTGTTGTGATCGGGAAAAGCAAGAACGAGGGTGTTCTTGTTTTTCTTGGCAAAATCAACTGCAACTTCAACGGCTTCATCGAAGGCGATCATGTCGGTGGTCATATAAACAGGATCGTTATTATGACCGGCCCAGTCGACCTGGCTTCCTTCAATCATGATAAAGAAACCATCGGGGTCCTGAGAAAGGATCTCGAGCGCTTTGGCGGTCATTTCCGCAATTGACGGTTCTGTGGGATTGAATTCAGCACGGTCCATGTCGGCGTCCATGTGGCTGCTGGCAAACATTCCCCATGCTTTGTCTGCTTCGAGAGCAAGCAATTCATCGCGGGTTTCAACATAGGCATAACCGCGGTCGAGAAGGACCTGTTTCAGATTTTCGCCGTCGGTGCGTTTTCCTCCCTCGGCTTTGGTGATCAAATGACGGCCACCGCCACCAAAAGCAACATCAAGGTTCTGATAAACCATATGTTCCATAATTTCATTATCCATACCGCGATCGTGGATATGACAGGCAAAAGCTGCCGGTGTGGCGTGAGTAATACGGCTGGTTGATACAAGACCCACCGCCTTACCCTTCAGCTTTGCAGCTTCCAGAACCGTTGCCATCGGCGCATAGGGCTCGTGCTTGATCTCGGTGCCCGGAAGATTTGTGTAGTTATCTTCGCTGGGAGCGATACCGAGAAAACGAACAGTTGTTTTGTAACCGGAAGAAAATGCGGTTGCAGCAGCTGCCGAACCGGTGATAATCGAGTTAGCCATATGAATCTTTACCGCGCCTCTTCTCATTTTATCGATCTGAAGATCTTCACCTTTGTACCAACGGGCCAAAGTCTGGATTGTGGCATCACAACCGTCGGGAACCAAAACGATGACATTTTTAACTTTTGCAAACACGCCTGTTGTAAGGGCGGCTACTAAAAGAAGAGAAAGAGTCTTTTTCATTTTTTCCTCCTGCTTGAAAAAAAACGATTGATGTAGAATTAATTTTTTAATAACGCTGAATACTGAAATAATGAATCTGTTGTACTGATGAAAAAGCTTTTCTTTCAGACCTCCTTTCCTTTTTTGTGTGAAGAGCAATTGTTGTAGAACTTTCCGAGGATTGATGGGTATTCACGCCTGGGCTGTACGAAAGTGATTAACTAAAATTGATCATGATTATAAACAGAAGATAAGCGGATTATTTAAATTTTGTAAGAAAGGATTTTAAGCGAATTAAATAAAGAACCGGGGCGGGAAAGAATGTATTTTAAACGCCGTTGTTGAAAGGAGGAAATTATGAAATTACCACGCACTATCTCATTTTTTGCAGTCGTTTCGTTGTGTGTTATTATTTGTAAATGCTCAAAGCAAAGTGAAGCCGACGATCAAAAACATTGTTACGATACTATCCCGAACAAAGTGGCCGGATTGAAAGTTGAAGGCGAGCGGACAAAAAGAAATATCATCAAAAATATGGTCCCCTATGTCTGCCGGATAAAAGAAATCTACGCAGAGGCACAAAAAGGAAATCCCGACCTTAAAGGAATGATCGAACTCAGATTTGTTGTTGAATTTCAGGGCGAAGTCACCACAATCGAAATTCAGAGAAAAACCATCGAAGACGAACAGTTCATTTCCGAGTTTATGAAAGTAATCCGCAGTCTCGAATTCGATTATTTCGGTTCCCATAACAGCGAAACCGAAGTTGTCTATCCGATTAAACTTGGAAAATGACAGTTTCGTTAAAGAATCATTACAGCGCTAAATAATTTCTTATATAATCCTAACAATCATAGCGTATACTTTATCTGCAGCTCCACCGAACCCGGATGTGCCGGGTTGATTGTGAGGGAGCATTCAGCATAGATCTGCACGCTATGGCTCATGGTTTTGTTAAGCAAATGCTTGAAAACGAGTCCCGTCGTTTTCATCTGCAGGTAATAACCTGTCTTATGGGCGGTTTTTTTCTTTTTAACTCATATCTCGCTTCTTTCCTATTTGATAAAAGTGAATATGGTGATTTTTGTGCTCTTCCGGCTGCGCTGTTCCTTGGTACGCCGCTGGTGTTCCATGCCCTGAAAGATCTCTGGGACCAAAGACTTGAAATGAATGAACTGGCCGCGCTCAGTTTTATCGCATCTTTCAGTACGGGGGAATACCGGGTTGCGGCGTTTATTGCCCTCTTTATGATTGTTTCAACATTAATAGAGTACCGGTCCCAGCTCGGGGCACGAAAAAATCTGGAAGCCCTTCTCAGACTGTCGCCATCATTGGCAAGAATCAAGAGCGGAAATTCTATTGAAGAAATAGATATAAGCAGATTGAAAGCCGGTGATATTGTCCAGGTCCGGCCGGGCGACAGGATCCCCGGTGATGGTGTTGTTTGTGAAGGATTCAGTACAGTTAATGAAGCCACTATTACCGGCGAGTCTATTCCTGTGGAAAAAAATATCAATGATTCGGTCTACAGCGGTACCATCAACCTGTCGGGAATTCTCATTATTCGGATTACCGCCGACGGCGATGATTCTACTTTGTCAAAAATACAAGAGATGATTGTCCAGGCCGAACAGAGCAAGACACCGGTGATGCGGCTGATCAATACCTATATCGCCTGGTATACGCCGGTTATCCTCATGCTTGCAGGTATTGTGCTCTTTTTTACCCGTGATCTCGATCGAGCAATCTCCATGCTTATTATTGCCTGTCCCTGCACGATACTTTTATCAAGTCCGACGGCCCTGATATCAGCCCTCAGTGCGGCGGCGCGCCTGGGGGTAATCATCAAAAATGTCGTCAGTCTGGAAATTGCCGATAAAATCACCACAATTGTTTTTGATAAAACAGGCACGCTTACTACCGGAATACTTGCCGTCAAGGATATTCATCTTGAAAACGGTGTCGATGAACATGAGGTATTGAATATTGCCGCGGGACTGGAACAGTATTCAAGTCATCCCGTAGCGAAGGCCGTTATCGATGAGAGTTCCCGGCGGAATATTATCGGCGCAAAACCGGAAAACTTTGAGGAACGTCCGGGATTCGGCGTGAAAGGAGCGATTAACAATGTTCCGCTCGCAGTTGGGCGCAGGGAATGGATTGAAGAACAGACCGCCCAAAAAATTGCCGTCACCGAAAACGGCAAAGGGACAAGCCGGCTGTATGTATCACGGAACAATGAATTTATCGGTACGATAGAATTTTCGGATTATGTAAAGCCGGAGGCCGGAAGTATCATTACCGAACTGAAAAAGGAAAAGATTGCAAAAATTATTATGCTGACCGGCGATCATAAAGAACCCGCCGAACGGGTTGCCGCTCAGTTGGGATGTGAGGTCAAAGCAGAGGTGCTTCCGTACGAAAAAATGACGACTGTTATGGATATAAAAAGGGAAGGGGATACTGTTGCGGTTGTGGGGGATGGTGTCAATGATGCCCCCGCACTGGCTGCGGGCGATCTCTCAATTGCCATGGGGGCTGCAGGAAGCGATGTCGCTATTCATTCCGCATCGATCGTACTGATGAACGATAATTTGAACCGGATTCCATTTATCATGCGCCTTTCTCACCGGGTTACTTACACTATTCGTCAGAATCTTGTATTCAGTATCCTGTATATCCTTACGTTGTTTGCCTTGAGTGCCGGAGGATTCATTTCACCGGTGCTGGCGGTGATATTACATACATTCAGTTCGGTGTTTGTTGTTTTTAACTCAGCCCGGCTGCTCCGCGTTGGAGAAGAGTTGACATGAAATCAGATTCCCGACACGTTTACACCAAAGGAACGATCTATAGCGCCGCCGGTTTGGGGGTTCAGACCGCCGGCGCACTAACCCTGTATCTGCTTTCATCTTTTTTTAACAGCATTCTCGCTTCTTTTGCTTTTTGGACAGCCTGCGCAGGATTGCCGGTCTGGCTTCATCTTATAATTGTCTGTTTACTAAAAAGCAAAGATAGTCCCCGGAATTCCCACCCAATTGCAAAAACTCATGCCGGCAGTATGATACATGACCTGAAATTGAGTCGTTTTTACTGGAAGTATTGTGTGTGGTTATTTGAAATCAGTGTACTGGCTTTGTTGGTAAGGGGTGCGGTGCCGCTATTTTTACCGTTAAATGACGTGGTCGGCATTGCTGCCGAACGTGCCTTGCCGGTTATAGCCCTTGAAGCGGTGGCCGGGCTGGTGCTCATAATAGCCGCAGTTTATTTTACGCAGATTGCAGGTGAGCCGACGCTCAAGTCTCTTCGTGCCGGAGTCCATTATCTTGCGTTGGCCGCATTTCTTTTTGTCCTGTTATGTCTTTGTGCCTGGCTGGATTATATATCTTTTGTAAATGTAAGTCCCTTTGCAGTATATGTCATTGCATCCGTAAACGCACTTTTTGCAACGGAGATTATATTTTCCATTCTTATAAAAATATACAGACCTCAGAAAGCGGGTGAATGCCCACGGCCTGCATTTTATTCCTACCTTGGTGAAAGTCTTCTCTCACCCGCTAATGCAGTCCTGATAATGAAAGGAATGCTTCATGACCTTTTCGGTTTCGATATATCGAAAACATCAGTATTTGCCTATATTCGACAAATGATCATTCCCTTTGTGGGACTGAGTGTTCCGGTTCTCATGCTTTTGAGCTGTGTCATAATTGTAGAACAGTCCGAACAGGCTGTTGCCCTCACCTTTGGTAATGTGTCCCCCGAAACCCTGGGGCCGGGGATTCATTTCAGATACCCCTGGCCTGTTGGGAGTGTCCGTACCTTCAACGTGAAACAAATCAGGCGGGTGCATGCAGGGTCGCATCGTTCGAAAGAGAGTGGGGGAAAAATATATAAGGAGAGAGTACCTATACTCTGGACAAACCGTCATGGACTTTTCAATGAAGAGCTTTTAATTATTTCGGCTCCTAAGGAGCTCTATAGCGATGCACGAAAATCGGGGGGGAGATTCAACCGTACAGAAAACAGAGCGCCTTCAATATCACTGATCGGAGCTGATATTGTTGTCGAGTATGTCATCAGCAGGTTACACGATTACATTGCCGTATCCTGTGCTCCTGACCTGATGTTAAAAAAATATGCCGAGGCTGAAGTGTCCCGGATGATTTATGCTTATGATATCGATGATATGTTCTGTGAAAAGCGGCTTGCACTCAGTGATCTTTTAGTTACGCGCATGCAGGAACATTGTAACCGACACAAACTTGGTATAGATATAATTCATACAGGGGTAACTGCAGTTCATCCCCCCTACGAAGTTGCTGAGGCATTTGAACAAACTATTGCCGCTCGTCAGGAGCGGGAAACCAGGATTCAACAAGCCAGGCAGGAAGCCATTCAGATTCAGGTTGAGACAGCCGGTTCAAAAGATAATTTCAAGAAACTGGCAGCGCTTATCGACAAGGCTGAAGAGGAAAAACAGCAGATATCCACGGATGGTGAAACAATATTGCTTAATTGCGGCGGCGATGTTTCGCAACTTGTAATGGATGCCTATGCTTATCGGTGGAGCCGGGAGTACGAGGAGCGTGGAAAAACCGAACGATTCAAACAGGAACAGGCCTTATATCGGAATGCATCAAAAAATTACCGGTACGAAAGATTTTTATCTATCCTGGAAACCGGTCTCGAAGACCGTCGTAAAATGATGGTGATCGGCGATCGGAACGACATGCTTCTTCGTATGACACTTCCGGGTGGGCAAGCCAGACGTATGCTGGACCAGGATGATTTTGAATAAATATTTACTCGCTGTGCTACCGGGCATTTAAACAGGGGATTGTGTATGAAGCAGATACTCGTATTTCTTCTTGGAACATTTCTTTTTATTCTTTTTGCGGGATATCTTTTTACTTACCGGGTTAATTTCGATGAGACAGTCCTTGTAACGACTTTTGGAAAGGCCGGAGAAAGATCGGTCAAAAATAGCGAGGGGAATGGCGCGGGGCTTTATTTCAAATGGCCATGGCCGGTCCAAAAGGTGACCCGGTTTGATCGCCGTATCATTATTCTTGAAGATCGCCTGGAACAGCAGGAAACAAAGGATAAGCAAGTTGTAATAGTTAAAGCATTTACCTCCTGGCGAATTACCGATGCACTCGGTTTTCACCGGTTTTTCAAAACCTTCGAGCAGGCCGAAGAATTTCTGCGGGAACGGTTGAGATCGGCAAAGGCGGAAATTGGAAATTTTTCATTCGAGGAGTTAACCAATGCTGACCCGGCGAAGCTTCGTATCGACGATGCCGAGAAAGCGTTATTACAACGAACAAAGAATGATCTTGAAAAACATCATTGCGGAATTGAAATCAGGACCGTCGGAATTTCCCGGATATTGCTTCCCGAGAATATCACCCGCACGGTTTTTTCGCGAATGAAACAAACCAGACACCGCATGGCTCAGAATACCCGATCTGAAGGGAAAGCCGTTGCAAAGAGTATCATGGCAAAAACAGGCAGCGATAAACGTCGTATCCTTGCATTTACCGAAAGAATGGCGCAGAATATTCGCGCTCAGGGTGATGCCGCTGCGGCTCAATATTATAAAGAATATTCAAAGAACAAAAACTTCGCTATTTTTCTGCGTAAACTCGAGGCCCTGGAAAAAAGCCTTTCAAAAAACACTACCTTTATCCTGGATACCGATACAGAACCATTTGATCTGCTTAAAGAGATGGAAAAGTAACGTCGAACCTTGAAATTCTGAAATTATGAAAAATAAAAAGACGGAAGAAAAGGTTTGCAACAAGAGGGAGACCGGTTCGGGATCTTCATCTGAGACGGAAAGGGATGTTTCGATGGAGGGATCTCAGGATACTATTGCCCATTTGTCCACGGCGCTGAAGACCGGTTTTAATATTTTAAAAATCCTGATTGTCGTTCTTGGCATTGCATTTGTTCTGAGCAATGTTTCGTGGGTGCCTGAAGGTTTTGTTGCCGTTCATACCAGATCGGGAAAGATTCCGGAAAACGGAAATCCGGTACTTCATCCAGGTGGACCTTACTTTGCGTTTCCTCAGCCAATCGATAATATCATTCAAATTCCAACAACGATCCAGAGCTGCATTATTAACAAGGCATTCTGGATAGAAAATGAGTCGACCAATCCGGACAGCTTTGAAAATGACAACAGGGCCGTATCTGAGTTTTTACGTCCCGGTGAAGACGGTTTTCTGATTACCGCCGATAAAAATGTTGTACAAGGTATATGGATCGTGTATTATCAGGTGGATTCTTCTCCCCGTAACATTCCGCAGGAAAAGCGGATTCTGAGCTTTTTGAAAAACATGGGGACACTCGAAAATGCCGGTTCAATCATAAGAACCATTGCCCAGGAAGCGATTTTATCTGTTGTTGCACAAACAACTGTTTCCGATTTTGTGGCCGGCAAAATAGACAATGATGCGATAACAGAGCGGATACAGAAAAAGCTGAACAATTTGCAGGCAGGGATACGGGTTACGAATGTTTCATCGAGCAGATATTCGGTCCCACGCACCCTGGTGAAAGATTTTCAGGCGGTTAATGAATCGGAGAGTGAAAAGGCGTTGAATATTGAAAAAGCGATACGATATCGTGTTTCAACGCTCAGTGAAATCGCCGGGGAAGACTGGGAAGTGGTTCTTGAAGAAGTTACTGAATTTGAACAAGCGGCTGAGAGTGGGAATCAGGAACTGGAAAAGAGAGCATATTCTTCTGTGGAAGAGCTGATGTTGTCGGGGGCTATCGGAGGAACGGTTGCGCAGCAGCTCGATGAAGCACGTACCTGGAAAACAGCAACAATAGAAGAGTCCAGAGCATCAGCCGAACGATTCAATAAACTCCTTCCATCGTACCGGAAAAATCCGGAAATCATGAAAAATCAGCTTTTTACCGATGTGCTGAAACAAATATGGTCATCACGGACTGTTTCATCCCTCTATGTTCCTTCAAGCAAACAACTCTATCTGAATCTTGAGAATGATTTAGGAGAATAGTACCGGGGAAAAAATGAGGCGCTAATCCTGAAAAAACATAAAACTAACAAAAAACTCACAAAAGCATAGTATTATACTTGTATATTATTTGACCGTTTTTATTATGGTTTATCTGTTTAAAAATCTGACAATGAAAAACCGAAATATCAAACAAATTATCCTCGATTTCGATAATGAGATAGCATCCAAAGAGCGAGATATGTCGCACCTGCAGAAATCACATTTTTCGGTCGGTAATGTAAAATTATTGCAGGCAAAAATCGAGCGGCTGGAAAAAGAAAAGCAGTATCTTTCTACGCTTCATTCCAATTCTTCCGCTGTAGGTGAGTAAAAACTTATTCACTTCGTACCTGCAGGGGAGTCTGGATGTCGGATAGAAATATTTCAAGATAATTATAGACAGTTTCTGAATTTTTACCTCTGTCACTGAGATATCCCAGTCCGAACTGAGTTAGTATTTCTTTTTTCATCATTTCGTTACATGATGAAAATTCCTGCTTATACCGTCGTTGAGCAACCTCATCGAGCGTTTGAACTGTCCATTTGATATCCCTGATTATTTCTTGTCGCTCATAGGTGCGATAGGTTTTGCTGTTCTGAAGCTGCTTTTTTAATAATTCTCCCGCTGTATTGGCATTTTCTCCAAGATTCAGACCTGTTATATGTGATGCCACACAGGTAAACGTTTTTATCTGGTGATGGGCCAGATGATTCTTTGTCTCAGGAATCATAGTGGTTTTGGACTGATTTATATGCGAGCACATGAGAAGGGTGCTGCTCAGTATTGCCAGCACGGTGAATCTCATAATAATGCGGTTCATAATCCTCCCTGGTAATTCTAGGTAATATTGTACATTTAATTTAGCATAGCATTCAAGCATTGTTATAATTAAGTTAGGAATGACGGCAGAAAACTTCCAGAGGGACCTGAGTCGTTACGTTATTTTTTACTTAAACAGTACCTGGGTCCCCATGGCCTGTTTATCGGCAAATTCGGGAAAGCGGTGATGTTGAATATTCTTGATAAGCGGATAAAACCAGCCGGTAAATTTTATGAGAAAAAATTTGTCGATTGGGCGGTAGTGCGCATGGGGTCTCAGACACATTCTGAAAACAGCTTTGATAATGAAACTTCGAATAGTTAAAGGAGAAAAATCCTTTTCGATTTTAAATCCGGAAGGATATTTCCGTTCATAGTGTTCGATTATTTTTTCAATTTTAATGTTCAGGCCGGGCGACCATGGGCCGAGAAAATATTCACGGGCTAAAGCGAGTATTTCAAAGGTATCAAAATAAAAATCGAACATTTGTTCATCCATACCGAGTTGCATGCCCAGACGTCTAATTTCCTTGATTTTGTATAATGCCCGATACCCTTCCTTAATGGCTTCATCACGATTATGCACGAACCGCCGAAGGATTTTTCTTACAAAATGATTGATTATAATTGTATCCCAGAAAACCCAGAAAAGGGGCGGGATTCTGATCCGTCTGAAATACAGGGTCCGGCGGGAATATTCGGGCAGATACCAGAGATCCTTAACTACGATGTCCGATAGTTTTACGAGTCGAAGGAGCAGTGAAGGATCGTTGTCGGGAAAATACCGGGAAGCAAAGTCTTCAACCGCCTTTTCGGCACTTTTTCCACAACGGAATATATCAATCGCGGCGTTTGTATTGAGTTCATTCCAGAGTGAAGATTTATTCTGGAAACTCAGCCGGGTAAATCGGGACCAGCCGCCGGTTTGGCACCAGGCGTAAATACCAATCAAGCTGTTGCATGAAGAAAGTTGAGAATAATATTTTTCGTAGTCGAAGCCTACAAAGGATGGGAATTCCCCAAATCCTTCATATTCTCTTCGGGTTTGAAGTTCGATTATCTTCTTATGGGAACTCTCAAAAAATAGCGGGCTGAGGTGCAAATGACGATGAAAGTCCGTGTCGCCGTATTTAAGAGAAATGACAAAATTTTTGCTGGTGATCTTATCAAAAACCGCATGGTAGGTATCAGGATTCCACATCAAATCCCCAATCGGATAGGCGCCGAGAGTCCAGGTTCTGAAAATCAGAAGGCGGTTATAACTCTCAAAAACAGGCAGAAGCGATTGAATATATCGTCTTGCCTGCGCAGGTCTTTTTATAATGAGTCTGCTGTTGAATTCCCCGTGGACATCGATACCGTCCGATTCTCCTATCCGGAAAATCACGCCATTAACTTGAGGGAATTCCTTGAATAGCCGTTTGAGTGCAATTGAAAGCAGGTGGATATTATGTGAATCTTTGTTGCGTGTATATGTATCGATATAGTTGTTATAGAACATAATATCGGTGGTGAGAAATATTTTCAGATTCAGCCGGGATGCGATGTCAAAAAATTTGGAATAGAACGCTTTATAATCTGAAATTGTATTTCTAAGTTTTTGTGGATAAAAATCGATCGAAACTAAATGCGCGACATCATCGAGGGAAATGGCATTGTAGCCCAGTAATGCAACCTGTTCGACATAGTTTTTGTATTCCTGGAGAACACGTGTTGAAACAGATTTATCAATAGTGCCGCCCCTTTCGAGATGTTCGAAAGGGGCTTTTGACCAGTTGACAGTTCTGTTTTTTGAAAACCGCGTATTGAACAGCGGAGCATTGGCATCGATAATGTACAGCTTGAAATCCTGCCGGGGTTCCACAAAAGCCTTTCGGAAAATCTATAGGTCCATCTGCTTTTATTGCTCTAATGCGACAATATCATTATAGGGAAGATAGCTTTCCATATCGGAAGAATCAAGATTTTTGCTTGATTTTCCATTAAAAATATCATGCAGTACCAGATCCCAGTCATAGGTGCTTAAAACGTGGCAGCGTGCATTAATGCGCATTTCTTTGTACAGATCAGGATAGTGATTGATCATATTAATCATGCCGTCGATTTTCGCTGTCCATTCATCGATATCGTTTGCCGATGCGCTGTAGCCGGTTTTCCCGTTAAGGATAATTTCCTGTGGGCCGCCGAAGTTGGAGACTATGGCGGGCAAACCGCATGCCTGTGCTTCAAGAACCACCATTCCGAAGGTATCGGTAACACTGGGAAAAACAAAGCAGTGGGAAGCGGAATAGAGATGAGGCAACTGCAGTCGTGGTATCCGGCCAACAAAGTGAACTCGGGGGAAACGGGCCATTTTCTGCTGGAATTCTTCGAAATAGGGTCCGTTACCGGCAAGGATAAGGTTTACATTTTGATGTTTTTCGGCGATTTTTGCATACACGTCACCCAGAAAATCCACACTCTTTTCTTTGCTGATACGCCCCGAATACATAAGGGTAATTCCGTCGGTAATCCCGCAGGTATTCTCCAGAATTTGATGAGCACCATCATAAGGGGCAAAAATATTCGGATCGATTCCCCGCTTGAAGCGGACCATTTTTTCCCGGGGGATTCCCCGTTTTTCAAGAAGGGAGATGTATTGTCTGGTCGGTACCGAAACTGTGCCAGACATAGAATAGAAAAATCGAAGACAATCTTCGACAATATTACACACCGCTTCATCGCCGATAATCTGCTTTGCATAACGGGTAAAATCGGTGTGATAAATGTTGGTACTGGGGACATGGAGCAGCTTTGCGCACAGCAGACCGAGCATACCGATCGGGCCGGGTGTTGAAATGTAGATTTCATCGGGAGCCTGGTCGTAAATCATCTTAATCGATGACAATACAGGAGGAATGCGCAGCGTATAGGTATCGAAGTATGATGGCGTATACGTATGAATGCAGGGGAGTTCCAGAACATTTGGTGGAAGAAGTTTCCGGTCTTCGTCTTTCAGTATACAACTTACGAGAACAAGTTCCAGATTTCTTTCGTGGGCGAGCCAGCCAAGTTTTCTCAGGGTTTCTGCAACACCATTCAGGTCGGTAAGGGTGTCGGTGAACCACAGAATTTTTTTCTTTTTCTTCTGGTGAGTGCTGCCAAATTTGTTAACAAGTTTGTCGAGCAATTCACGGGAATCGTTGAGTACATGGAGTGTCGTAAAAAAAGGAAGGGACAGAAATATACCGGGAAGTGCACTTGAAGCGCTTTTGACAATTCCGAAAATATCGGCATGCTTTACATGATCCGAAAGGTTTTTTAGAAGCCCCTCAAAGAAATGATCGGCAATAAGGGTTATCTTGTCATTCAGAATCTCCATTTTTTCTTCGACCGAAAGATCATTCACCTTTTTGAATCGTTCGATCAGTTCAAGCAGCGTTCTCTTAACAGCATCGTCTTTGACTGCTTTGGAGCGTTTCATCCGCTGAAGCATAAGGTTGTTCTTAAATCCAAGCGGCTGCTGATCAAAGATGAGCGAATTAACTGAACTGAACAGTGAAGATGCAAGTGCTTTGCCGCGGGCCTGGGAAAAATCGTAGGCCACTTTATAAACCATAAGTGCAAAGCCCTGATAATCGTTACTCCGTCCGCCGGGAGATGATTCTTTTGCTTTCATTCTCTCTAAAAATTCTTCAGGACTTGCAGCGTCAACTTCGGTATAAGTCCGTCCGATAAAGAGACCGCTGTGATCATCCGAGCCGCCGATAACCCCTTTTATCCAAGGGGCCTCACTATAGGGTTCGATTGAATAGTCGTTCAGCAGTTTATCGGTATGTTCGGGGGTAAGAGCGGAAAGCACGCCTGAGAGGGTATCGTTTTCACCCAGACTTCGGCTCCCGTTTCTTCCTTCAAAATAGTCAAAAAGGATAAGCAGTTTATCAATATGCTCAAGGGAAAGGCGGCGATTCACAGAAAAGGAGAGGTGGGCGACTGCATGGACAAGATCGTTTTTTTTAATATAATCCCGAAAATCGTAAATATTGCTCCGGATTTCATTAATTTCGTTGAATTGTTTCTCGGTACACCCATATACCAATAGGTGAATTTTGGCACCGTCTTCGGGGAAATAGGTGGTGAATTCAACACCCGGAATAATCCTGTCGGGATACTTTTCTTTCAACAGAAGAGAGCCTTCAATAGCATTGTGATCGGTGATAGTCACAAAATCCATACCCTGTTCGATTGCCCGTTCATAAACGGCTTCCGGAGTAACATATGATTCCCGGGTTCCAAGACGCTGAAGAAACCATGTCGACGGATGGGCTGAATACGTTGAGTGTACATGAAGGTCGGCTTTGGCCATAAATGGAGTGCTCCCTTCCAAGTAGATAATTTGAAGTTAATATGGTTAATACATACTATATTAAAAGGTACACTACATTTATTAAGATTATATTATGTCAATGTTTTGCTTTGGTTACGTACCACTATATATTGTGGTTATTGGGGCTTTTTATCGGAAATTATGTTGTTATCATTAATTTTAAAGAATATTTGGTTTTTTAATCCGGCCAGTCCAGGTGTTATTTTTATCGGAGGTACATTATTTTCAAAAAACAACAGCCTAATCATTAAATAAATATTACACTTGTTGAATCAGAGTAAAGTGTTTATTTTACTATAGATATTCCAACATGTAATCTTTTGTGACCAAATGCTGGCCCACAGGTGTTTATCACATGAACTATTAAAGAAATCTGGAGCCTTCAGGTTCACTTCTTTAAGGGTGTTACTTATAAATGGGGTAAAAGATGGGACACCATAATTTGAAGCGTTTAATTAAAAATTTTTGTAATTCATCCCTCTCTTTCATGGCAGAAACAGGTTATCGAACACCAGGCAGCATGCTTATGCGCTATTTGCCGATCATTTTTATTTCATCATTGATCATTTCAGGACCTGCAGTGTCGATACTTCAAATTCCTTATGGCCTCTGTTATGCTGCCGGTATTGAAGTGAGTAAAATGAGCAGTAATGAAGAATACGGCAATGGAATTATCGAGAAATTCAACAATGAAATTCAAAAGGACCGTCCTAACTTTGAAGCCCTGAAAGGTTTCATAGAAACCATGACCCGGGTGAGTATGTTGAAAACCGAGGAAATGAGTCAGGCGTATAAAAAGAAAAACGAGACTGTTTCAAAGGAGATTATGGGCAAGGTGGAAAAAGCCCTTTCCCGGGAAAATGTCGATGATGCTGAAAAAGAGCTCGCCTATTATCAGAAATACCGGGATGAACTGGAAATTCCTTTTGATAAGGTGGTTGCTTACCGAGGCAAAATACAGCAACTTGCCGGCGGAGGAGTCAGCGCCAAGGACATTGAGGATGATTTGAGCCGGACTGAAGACTTTGTTTATCAGAACAGGATCGGAGATGCCCGGAATCTGATACAGCTTCTGGATTCAAAAATAGATAAAATGGATAAAAAAGAGCAGAGCCGTTACAGTGCCCGGCTTGAACGGATAAAAACGACTGTCGAGACAAAAACGGATTCTCTTATTAACAGTGTACTTGAGGTTCTTAGAAGTGAAGGTAAGGAGGCAGCTGTTGATTATCGGAAGAAGATTGCGGCCGAGACCCGGATTGCCGATGCCGAATTCGCTTCAATTGATAATGCCATAGTGCAGTTTGATAAAAAACAGCAGTTAAAACGGCAGCAGGCCCAGGTGGCTTCACAGGAGGAACAGTATCAGTCCGAACTCGAGCGTCGCCGGATGGAGAAAATCCGGGCAATGAGAGAAAAGCAGGAAAGCGAGCGCCGTGAGAAAGATCGTCGTGAACAGCGGCGCTTGCGGGAGGAACGGGAGCAAGCCCGTCGTGACAGCATTGAAACGGCGAAGCGGGAGATGAAGCGTTTGCAGCGGGAGCGTGAGCAAGCCCGTCGCGACAGCATCGAAGCTGTACGTAAAGAACAGGAACGTCTGGCAGAGCTCCGGGAGAAGAGAGAAAAGGCTCGCCAGGACAGCATCGAAGCGGCACGTGAAGAACAGGAACGTCGGGCAGAACTCCGTGAAGAACGTGAAAAAGCCCGTCAGGACAGTATCGCCGAAGCCCGCCGGAAGCTCGAGGAGCAGCGCCGTTTGAGAAAACTTGCTGATTTGGAACGCAAGCGTAAGGAAGCCGAACGTCAACGGAAAATTGAAAAGGAACGGCAGGAGCGGTTAGCCGCAGAAAAGGCCGCCAGGGAACGAATAGAAAGTGAACGAGAGGCAAAACTTGCTGCCCGGGCACGTGAGCGGGAAAAAGAAAAAGAGCTGGGCGAGCGTAAAAAACAGGAACGTCAGGAAAGACTCGAACGAGAACGTCAGGTTCGCAGTGAAGCCGATAAACAACTCGCAGAAAAAAGACGGCGGGAACATGAAGACCAGCGGCGTCTGGAACGGGAAAGAAAAATATATGAAGAAAAAACAAAGAAGAGCCTGATCGTCATCTATGAGCTTGTCGAGCAGGGAAGAGTTTCTGAAGCATACCGGAAATTTAATCGCGAAAAAAACGAGTTGCAGAAATATCTCTATCCTGAAGCCTATGATGTTCTTCAGATGACTGTCAATCAATCCTATGCGGATATGCAGAAAAATGAACGGGAAAAGAAATTGCAGGTTGCGAAGGCAAAAACATCACCTTCCCCCGCCGCACCAAGACGGTCTGAGAGAAATTCCGCCAAAAATGCTCCGGCTTCCCGGCGTCCCCGCGTTGCGGCGGATAAGAAAACGGCCCCCCGGATTACAGAAAGTCCTTCGAAAAAGAAAACCTATAAAAGTAAAGAAGATCTCTATATAAAACAGATACGTTCCCTCTTAAAAAGAAATAAAGTTAAAGAGGCCTACCTTTTTTTTAAACGATTTGACCGCGAACTCAAACGGGTGATGGACCGGGATGATTTCAAAAAACTCAAGGAACGAGTTTATACGGGGTACAAATATTACCGTGAAGCCGGTGGGCGGTAGTTAATATGTAGTCGATGACTTTTTTCTGTTTCCCCAGCAATCGCCAAAAATATTCAGATCCGAACCATTGACCGCCTGATGAGTGTTTTCCTCGGTCAAATCAAGGTTGAATCGAGATTCCCAGGTAGCAGAGGTTTCATTTTTACCAAAAGCATCCCCGAACAGGGCAAGATCGACAACATTAACGATACCTTCCGGGGTGTTAACAAAATCGGCACGCATGAGTAATGCCGATCGAAAAACCTTACCTTCACTTCCGGATATAATCAATGATTTATATTCTTCAGACGCACCGTATATCGTTGTAACAATGCTTCTCCCCTGAAAAGCGGCGGTATCGCCGTACATATTCAGAACCCCCCGGTTCAGATAAGCGCCCCCACCATCGGCCTCAAACCAGAAAATGTCTCCACCACCGGTTCCGGCGATGATATCGGAAAGGCCGTCGCCACTCAGATCTGTCATGCAGGGGGCCGCACTGTCGGTAAGGGTAATGGCGCCGCCACTCTTTCGAGCAACAGGCGACAGTATCCAGTCAGAACCGTCATACAGAGCCTGCTGCAGTGCGCCATTGTCGTATCCGAGGATAAAATCGGGATCATGATCACGATCCATATCGACAATATCGAAGCCGGTCAGGCCATTGCCTGCATTGTAAAGGGGTGATGCAGCATCAAAGGTGAAGTCTCCACGACCGGCATGTACGGCAATGGAGCCATCGTCATGGCCGGCGACAATATCGGGGATATTGTCGTAGTTCCAATCGGCGACCCGTATGCACTGGAGACCGGTTTTTCCTGTTGAAACTGTCGAGGTATACTGCAATCCGGTACCACCATGTACATAGAACCGAATAGCGCCGTCGGGAAATGCACAGAGAAGATCGAGGTTATAATCATGATTAATATCACCCATTACCGCGCATAGAGAGAGGGAGGTATCGATAAGGGTTCCCTCAGCGCGCAGCGTATCGCAGGAATCTATCATAATCGGTACTGCATTGCAGGGTGCTACCGAAATGTCCGTTGTCGACTCCGATGCCACCATTGCGGGATAGTATGCAGGGCATTTTCCCGGCTGGAGAATTGACAGGAGATAATTGCCGGGTGAAAGATCGCTTATTATGCCGTTCCCGCTGTGTATGTATTCCCCCTGCCATCCGGAAGCGGCATAAAGATACACATCGGCATCGGGAGCACAGTCCAGAATTGAGATCGCTCCGGGGAGAGGCGGTGTGATCAGGCGCTCACTCTCGGGAGGACCTTCACCGGTGGGTGTATATGTTTCATCGATGGTAATAACAATTTTATCGATAATCAGTCCATCTTCACGCATCCATGCGTTGAACGTGTGAATTCCTTGTGAAGGAACATTAAACGATGCTGGCGGTGTATCCATAGTAGTGCGGGTCCAGGTCCAGGACGAATTGAAATGGGTGATCCGGTCGCTACTGCCTGTTTCCTGACCACTAAGACCCGCATGATAACTGTCATTGTCACCATCAGAGTCCGAATCACCCAGGCCTCGTGTCCAGATATAGTGCGTGCCGGTATGAACAAAATCGACAGTGTAATTCATGGAAGGACTCGTTGATGCGTAATCTGTGTTGATACGGGTTCCATTGCTGGGGAGGGCTCTCATGGCGCTGCCGCCGGAGCTTCCTATGGTGAGATCGTGTTCCCAGGCATGTCCCCCTGCAGCTCCCTTTTCGAAATAGTGCTCGGTTTCGAAACAGACAATACCCTGGTGATCAGAGGATTGCATGAATGCGCTGCCGTCAAAACTGCCGCTGGTACGGGTTACCGGGGCGGAAAATGGGCCGGGAGTCAGCGACTTATTTACCGCGCGTATTTCGTAGGTGTACTCGGTTTCAAAATCCAGGTTTCCGTCCTGAAAGGACAGCCCGTTCACTGAGGCGACACGGATATCGTTGCGGAAAATATCATAGGCGTGGATCCCGCTCTGCGGATCATCGGCGGCAGTCCATGAGAGGTCAAAGCCCGTAAGACCAGCCGGGTTGGCGGTAAGTGCGGCAGGTGCGGCAGGTGGAGAATCATCTCCTTTGTAATGGGAAAAGAGCCAGTCGTAGAGCCCCGGTTCATCCCAGGCGCCGTTGCAGGCATCGGCATGGCTTCCATTGGGAATTTCGGTATAATCGGGCCATCCCCCGCCATTAAAAATGCCGTCGATCATGTTTCGCGAGCCACGGACATCAACGGTACCGTCATTGTCACCATGAAATGCCCAGACCGCCATATCGGTGATAAAGGGCGTTCGTGAGGGATCGCCGCCGCCGGCTACCGGAATCGCCGCAGCGAACTGGTCGTGTTGACGAGTAATAAGATCCCAGGTGCCGAATCCGCCCATGGACCGTCCGGCCGCATAGAGCCTGCTGGAGTCGATTGAGAAATGCTTGATCACCGAGTCTTTTATCAACATGATAAGTTCCATCGGGATTGTCGTGTCCACCTGCCAGTGCGAAGCTCCATTATACCATTGACCACAGGGAGCCGTGGTATCGCCCACGATCGGGTCGGGCCAGAAATTACAGAGATTCGACCAGTACGATCCGGAGGGGCACTGAGGAGCAATAATAAAATGGGGATAGGCGGATTGAACAAAGGGTTGAATGAATTTTTTCCCACCGGTCTGCGTGATCTGGCTTGTGTTATTGATACCTCGTGCTCCGGCGCCGTGCAGATAGACCAGCAAAGGGTATTTCTGAGCAGGATCGTAGTGGCGGGGGATAAAGAGACGGTAGGGTATCGAATGGGAACCGTCGCTGAAATCGAGGTCGAGGTAATCATCCAGATCAGGTGTCGCCTGCACTCCTACGACAACCGAATCGGTATCGGAGGCTGACTGCGGATCGAACACAACCAGCCGGAACAGGAGATCCGAATCTTCAAGAAACCAGGGCGCCTCAAAAGACGGTTGTTTTGCAGCAGGGTCGATCGAGACCGGCGGGCCCTGCAGTTGCGTCCATTCGTATTCGAGATTATCGCCATCGGGATCGTAGCTCAAAGATCCATCAAGCATAACAGGATCTCTTTCGCTGCAGAGAATATCAGAACCTGCGTGAGCTACAGGAGAGGTATTCTGTGCAAATGAAAATTGAATTGATCCGGTAGCTAACAGAAGAGCAAACAACCATCCGGCCTGCATACAAAAAGTCCTTCTTTGGATATTATCGGCACAAATGAGGTGTAATGTAATTTACATACATTATAATATGGAATCAATACCCAATTTTGTTACAATTTGGTTACATGGAAGATCGGTGAAATCAGTTTCTCAGCTCTAACAGGTTTAATATTAAGCAGAGAGGTGCAAGGGGGAGATGAAGTGGCCCATTAGTTCATGTTTCACTTTTTTGTCACTTTTTATTTTTCAGGATCCTGTCTTCAGCATGGTGTTTAATATCAAGGGCGCGGGCATTGAATATGACATCTTCGGCTATGTTGGTTGAAAGATCAGCGATTCTTTCGAGATTTTTGATGACTTTGATCATTTCGAGCGCCGCTTCAATTCCAGTAATGTCTTTTCTAACTCCGGCAATTACCTCACGGCAGAGTAAATGGTTGAGTATATCAACCTGATCATCCTGTTCCAATACTTTCAATGCAAGCTGTGAATTGGAATCGATAAGTCCGGTAATTGCATCATGAAGCATTTGATGAGCAACAGTCATCATTGTTGAAAGCTGGGAAGCGCTTACGTTATAGTTCTGCGATGCATAGGCTAGTGTTGCCTGCGCGATATTGACTGCATGGTCTCCAATTCGTTCGAGATCTTTATTGATCTTGCCTGCACTGAAAAGGAACCTGAGATCACCGGCAACCGGTTGATTTAATGCTATGAGCTTGAAAACACTTTTGTCAATAGATATTTCGAGAGCGTTAATGGCGTGATCTTTTTCAATTACCTGCTGCGCAAGCTCGAGATCCAGATTCTGAAAGCTTTTGATTGATAATCCAAAAGCTTCCTCCGCAAGTGTCCCCATTTCAATAATCATTTTGCGAACATCATTGATTTCTTCCTGAAAATGTCTTTCCATGTTATTCCGCCTTTCGAATTCATCGGTCGATTAACCGAACCGTCCGGTAACATAATCCTCGGTCTGTTTATATTCGGGTGAGGTAAAAATTGTCGTTGTTTCTCCGAACTCTACGATCTCGCCCATATAGAAAAAGGCCGTATAGTCACTTACCCGTGACGCCTGCTGCATATTATGGGTAACGATAACGATGGTGTATTTTTTTTTCAGCTCAAAAAGAAGTTCTTCAATTTTAGCGGTAGAGATAGGGTCGAGTGCGCTTGCGGGTTCATCCATAAGGAGGATGCCGGGGTTAACAGCGAGTGCGCGGGCAATACACAGGCGCTGCTGCTGTCCCCCCGATAAGGCAAGAGCGTTTCTATCCAGGTCATCTTTGACCTCATCCCAGAGTGCTGCATGTTTCAGGCACTGTTCGACAATATCACTCAGTTCTGATTTTTTCCGTTTCCCTTGCAGTCGCGGTCCGTATGCAATATTATCGAATATTGATTTTGGGAAAGGATTCGATTTTTGAAAAATCATTCCTACCCGTTTGCGAAGTTCGACAACGTCAATTTTTTTCCGGTAAATATCGATGTCGTCGATAAAGACCTTGCCTTCGAGGGAGACTCCTTCAATGAGGTCATTCATTCGATTGAGGCAGCGAAGGAATGTTGATTTTCCACAACCTGATGGGCCGATTAATCCGGTGATTTTGTAGGCCGGCATTGCAATAGAAATATTTTTTAAAGCCGGTTTCTGATTGTAAAAAAAGCTTAAATTTTCGGTTCTGATTTTAATGTCTTCGTTTCTGCTTTTGTCTGCATGCGCTGTCATGCCGGTATGGCTCCCGATGGTTAAAGTCGAATAATCTTCCGGCGAAGATGAAACCGCAATACAATTGCAATAAAGCTAAGTGAAAAAGTCAAAGCAAGAAGCACTAGCGTGGTTGCAAACTGAATCCCTCGTGTAGCATCAACATCGGGGGACTGAGTTGACATTATATATATATGATACCCCAGGTGCATGAACTGATCATTGAGTGAATGTGGCAGGTGGGGAAGGAAGTACGCTGCACCGGTGAAAAGAATCGGCGCCACTTCTCCGGCACCTCTGCTTATCGCCAGAATCGCTCCGGTCAGGATACCTGTCACCGAGTTCGGGAGCACAAGATTACGGATGGTTTCCCATCGGGTGGCGCCCAGTGCCAGGGATGCTTCTCTGAGCTCACGGGGAACAGCCCGAATCGCTTCTTCAACCGATACGATGACAACCGGCAGGGTAAGAATAGCCATTGTTAGGCTGGCCCACATGATATTGGGCTGGCCCCAACGAATCATCTCGCCGGGCGTCAAAAGCGAATCCATTCCCTTGCCCACAAACCGGATGAAAAATCCAAGCCCAAAAAGTCCGAAAACAATGGAGGGAATACCGGCGAGGGTGTTGACGGCAAACCTGATGAATTTGACGATTATCGATTTTTTGGAAACATATTCCGCAAGATAAAGTGCGGTAACGGTTCCTATTGGTACTCCCGCTATTGACATGATAATAACAAGAAGGAAAGTTCCTATTATTGCAGGAAAAATACCTCCCTGGGTCATGCCTGCCCTCGGCGGTTGTGTAATAAATTCCCATGAAATATGAGGTGCTCCTAAAATGATGATGTTAGCAGTAATCATAACAACAACTGCCACGATGGCAAAGGCACAGAAGCTGGCAGCTGCAGGAACGGCAAATCTGAAAAAATGCTTACGAAAATAAGATGTCATAATGCTCCAAAACGTTTCATTAGCCGTTGGCGAATAAAAAATTCTGTGGTGGAATTCAAGATAAAGGAAAAGATAAAAAGAAGGACTCCTAAAAAGAAAAGCACCGAATAATGTGTATCCCCGAAAACAACTTCGGCCATCTCTGCACCGATTGTTGCCGCCATAGTCCTGACCGGAAGTGCCGGATTAAGCGAGAGGATAGCTGCATTTCCGGTTGCCATCAGCGCTATCATGGTTTCCCCAACAGCTCTTCCTATTCCAAGGAGAATAGATGCAAATATTCCCGGTATAGCGGCCGGCATCACTACAAACAATGCTGTTTGCCATTTTCGGGCACCGAGAGCCAGAGAAGCTTGAGTCAAGGAACGGGGAACTGCATTGAGCGCATCCTCCGAGATCGTATAAATTATCGGAATCACGGCAAGAGAAAGCGCTATTCCTCCTACGACACTATTGAGACGGAACTGAAAACCAAAGGTTTTCTGTACTGCGGATGCCAGAATAACGAGTGCGAAAAAGCCGATTACTACTGAAGGAAATCCGGCAAGGATTTCGATTCCCGGCTTTATGGTTTCCCGGACCCAGGGGGGAGCAAAAATGGATGTGTATAATGCGCCAAAGATAGCCAGCGGGGCACCAAGTGCTATTGCGATAAGTGCAATTTTTAGACTGCCCACAAAGAGTGGAATTATACCAAAGCGAGGATTCAATGAAACCGGCTGCCACGTTAAACCGAAAACATCCAAAAAGGAAACGGAATGATCTTCGGATTCCGCTTCAACGACAGATGACAAATCCTTATCGATATTATCATTGACGTATTCCTCTCCATAGGTTTCCATTTCAAGGTCGAGTTCCGTAACGTTTAACTCCTCTGCAGAGTGAAAAAACAATCCTCCTGCTTCACGGAAAACAAATATAAAAATGAGGATAATAAAGGCCAGCGATAAAAAGGATATAAAAGTAATGGCCTTTTCGATAATAAATTCGACCGGATGGACTTTGTGGGTCGTTAAACACTCAAGTGTTATCCGGCCTTGATATTTGTGTTTGTTTTTTTTCATCGGCACCGCACGCTGCTATCGAAGAGGAAAGTAGCCGACTTTGGATACAATTGCCTGACCTTCATCGCTGAGTACCCAATCGATAAATTTTTTCATCTCACCAGTCGGTTTACTGCGAATGTACATATAAAGATAACGGGTAATAGGATAGTTGCCGCTTGTAACACACTTCAGGTTGGGAGCAAAGCCTTCGCTGTTTTCATCTTTTTGTATTTTAAGAAATTTTATCCCTTTGCCGAATGCTGCTCCGCCATAACCGATACCGTTGACATCCTTAACAACCGCATTTACTACCGCAGCAGTACCCGGAAGGCTCTGCATGAGCGGTGTATAATCTTTTCCTTTAAGAACGTTATCCCGGAGGTAGACATAGGTTCCTGAACTGTTATCCCTTCCATAAACAATTATGCGTGCATCGTTGCCGCCCAGTTCTTTCCAGTTGGTAATTTTGCCGGTGTAGATATCTTTGAGCTGTTCCAGGGTAATCTCTTTGACCGGATTGTTTTTATTAACATATATTGCCACTCCGTCTTTAGCAGATTTGATTTCGACACCGAGAGTGTTATATCGTTGTTTCAATTTGATTCGTTCTTTTCGTTTCATCGGCCGGGAAGCGTTACAAATATCTGTTGTACCATTGATCAATGCGGAGATGCCGGTTCCCGATCCACCTCCTGTTACCTGGATAGCCGCTTCAGGATTTTCAGCCATATAGGCTTCTGCCCACCGTTGAGCCAATATAACCATTGTATCCGATCCCTTTATGGTTATCGGGGATGAACGGGCATAAACAAAAAGCGCAAAAGCTGTAATCGTTATGGTGGTGGTCGCGAAAAGCCATCGATGCTTTCTCATAATCAATTCTCCTTCACTGAAAAGTAGCCATAATAATTTGTGCATTTATATATTTATGAGATATGCAGAGCTAAAATTTGTATTGGATTCTGAATGTAAAAACATTGTCTTTCAAATCTTTGGGAAAAACACTTTTTGAAGTTTCATTCATGATATAGTCATAATAGGCCGTGAATTTCAGATTGGCACCCCAGTAATAGAGCAATCCGCCTCCAATGGTGCTGAAAGCGAGGTCGCCAACCGAAGCGACTTCATCGCCTGTTAGTGCAATATTAGGATCATAGGCGTCATATTTTGCTACAAACTGAAAAAATCGTCCAATATTCTGGACCCACATTGCATAATATCCAAAAAACTGGCGTTCATAGGCAACATCCTGCCAGGGCGAAGACGACTTTGGTGATTTACTCGATTTTACAGTTCCGGGTTGCCGGCCCCCGATAACCTCTCCTCGAAGAGAAAGGCCACCAAAAGTTGGAATGTCATAATATACCTGCATATCGCCCCCGAAGTACTGACGATCGAGGTCCGAATTCATAGAGCCGGTGTTTTTGATCCAGGTGCCGTTTTTAAGCATTGCGACGGTATCGTTGCGGGTAGTAATATTCCCATAATAGCCTGAAAATCCACCATCGATTGAAAGGTTAAGCGAAATAATCGGCAAGATGAATCCGAATCGTCCGATGATATCGAGGTTGTCGTCCGATTCATCGGCAATACCGTTGCCGGTAAAAGCACCTGCCTTTAAATTGAAATAGGTTAATGCCAGAGGCATAAGAATTTCATCGGGAATGATATTCAGGGCGATGCCAAGATCCCTTTCCTTGGGAAAAAGAGTTTGAAATATTCGTGATCGCTCAGGAGGTTCTCTACGACTCGATGAATAGCCGATCTCGAATCCGAAGGGACGGTCAAAAACTCCGGCCTGAATCGCAAATGTTTTAAACCACGGTTCTTTGAATTTCAGATATGCATCTTTAATGCTTACCCCTTTGGGTACAAGATCCAGCTGGAATACCGCTGATGTGGTATCGGTCTTGTACTTTATTTTAAGCCTTCCGCGGCGAAGCTGAAAATTCTTTTGCGTATTTTCAGGAAACGCGCCACCCGAATAATCGCCAACTTTGTAATCTGTCCCCACAATTGTATCTGTTGCTATCCGTGTTTGGGCCTGAATGTATCCCGATATCTTGATCTGCGTGAGTTTTTTAACTTTTGATTGAAGCCAGAGGATAAGCTCTTCATATCCTAATAATTTTCCTTCAATCTCCTCCACTTTCTTTGCTGTTGAGTCTTGCTCAGTAACCGGTTCCTCCTGACCACATAAAGATGCAGTTAATGCAAAGATGGTTATCAGTGCGCCAATATTACATATTCTCATAAATAGCTAATCTCCATTTTTAATGTGTTAGCGACAGATTTATGTTTTATTTGATTTATGTTAGGTATCTGTTAGCCTATGTTATTGGAAATATATCTGAAAAAAATGGTACAGAGCTTTTGCGCTGCTCTGCCGCTATAGTGTAAAACTCCATAACCCCCTTTCAAATAGGTAGTTAAGTGGAGGGCCAAAAAAATAAGTTGCATGTTTGTTAGAAAATTGTTATTAAAAGAATAAATAAAATCAGCGTTGAATGTTAGCATTGTGTTAGTTATAGATTAAAAAAAGGTTAGCTCTGCATTGGTATATTATTAATGCAATGTCATGAAAGACGCGTAATGCCAAAACTGATTCGGGGGGCTGGTATCCATTTGTCTTTGAAAGAAATTGGTGCCTGCTTTTGCCGGAAGAATTATTTGGCGGGCCCGTCGTATTGCCGGGATCAATAATGTAAATGTTTATGATGCTATCGCTGAAAGCGTGTTCTAATAATATTGTCAAAAAAGGATGCACTTTTTTATAAATGTGATATAAATTCAGTAAAAAAGTCAATTTTGTTCTAAAAAGTGTTGGAAAAAATCTTTCCGTTATATATATTACTCATATGTCCGATACACTGCAGAAACCCTCAGTTTTCGATTACCTGAATTTCCGCAGATATCTCAAGGATTATATAAGGTATTATAAGGCCACTAATCCTTCATTTGTCTATCAAATACTGGTCGAAAAATACGGTTTTAAAAGCCGTTCTCATTATATAGATGTCACTAAGGGGCGGAGTCTCACTTCACGATATATGCAATCATATATACAGTTTCTGGGGCTCAACAAAAAAGAATCCGATTATTTCAGAGCTTTGGTTGGATATAATCAAGCGAAGACCGATACTGAAAAATCAAAAATTTTTAAAAAGATTGTTTCCTTATCACCGAATTTAGAAACCGTTAAGCTGGAGAATGAAGCTTATCAGTATTTTTCAAAATGGTATCAGCCGGTCATGATATCGATTCTGGATTTAGATCGCTCCGAGCATGATCACCGGGTAATTGCTAAAAAATTCAATCCACCGATTACTGCTGTCCAGGCGAAGCATGCGATCTCAGAGTTAAATAAACTGGGTTTTATTTCCTGGGACAAAGAAAAGGCTGAGTGGACATTTCATCGGAAATTTTTCAAGTGTACCGATGAAGCCCGGGTGTTGGCACTGAAAAAGTTTCACAAACAGATGCAGGATCTTGGTATTGAAGCGTACAAAAAAGATTTTAAAAATCAGACATTTTCGACGCTTACAGTAAGTATCAGCAACAAAACGAAAAATGAAATTGATACGATGATTACAGAATTGCGAAAAAAGATATTAGACAAAGTCAAAGGTGATATAACTCCGGAGACGGTCTTGCAGGTGAATTTTCAGACATTTGACCTTGCGAAGAGGTAAAAAAGTAAAGTGGAAATCATGAAAAGAGTATTCTACATATTTCTTATGCTTCTGTTCCCTTTTCTTTTCATACCGGGCTGTTCTTCAGATAATATTGCCGGAACCGGGACTGAAACATCAACAAAGAGCGCCACGGCCAAGGTGTCCGGAATTGTTGTTGGTCAGAGCGGTAGGCCTGTTGAGAATGCTGTTGTTCACCTGGTGCCTTCCGACTACGATCCGGTACTGGCAAAATCAACAGCACTTGCAAGTGATATTACCGATGCCGATGGTCGGTATTATTTACAAGCAGCCGATTCCGGGAAATACAATCTGGAAGTTTTTCAATTGTCCAGTTCGACAAAGGCTTTAGTCAGGGACATCCAAATTACCGAAGATACTATCGATGTCCCCGATGCAAAGCTTGGCAAAACCGGGGCAATCAAGGTGGCGCTGCCCAAGCATATCGATCCGGTACACGGCTATATCTATATTGAAGGCACAACGATCAAACAGGAAATCGGTCAAGACCTGGACAGTATCGTTATTACCGGTATTCCATCTGCAGAAATGCCGAAGGTCTATTATGCACAGGAAGGCGATCCGAGTGAATCTGCGCTGCTGGGTGTTAATATTAATGTTCTCGCCGATGAAACGACGACCGTTTTCAAGGCCTTGTTTGTAGTTGGGGATGCTGAACATATTCGTGAGAATGACAGCATTGTCAAAATGCATCTTCAGAAAATCGGGGGAAATGTAATATGCATCAGTGATGAATGTCTGTGTCTCGATGAAGACCAGGAGGTTGATATTATTGTTATCAGTTCCTCGACATCGGCAGATACGGTTAACGGTTTTTTCAGAGAACTTACGATTCCTGTAATCGTATTCGAGAACGATATATACGGCGATATGATGCTGACTGGTCCGGAGTCCGGAAAGGATTACAGCAATCTTTATAATCCCGGAGCTATGGGAGTCAATGTCAAGGATGTTGTTCATCCGATAGCAGGTGATTACGCCGGCTATGTTCAGGTTTTCGATACACTCCATGCGATTGCATGGGGGGTGCCGTCATCTGAGGCAACGGTGATTGCTGCATGCGATGAATTTAACGATAAAGCAGCGCTGTTCTGCTATGAAAAAGGCGCTCAGATGGTGGGAATGAGGGCTCCAGCGCGGCGAGCCGGTTTTTTTGCCGACTTTTACAGCTCGGTAATCAATTTGAATGATGACGGCTGGAACTTGTTTAAAAATACGGTTTTATGGTCGATTGGGAGATTGAAATAAGGCGAATGGAATTGATAAAAATGGAGAGATGTTTTTCAAAAACTGGGGGAGAGGATGAAACATTCGATACTTTGTATTGGTATGTTATGTGGAATGGTTGCGGGCCAATCGGTTAACCTTACCGGTACCATTGTTAATCAACATGAATTTCCGGTGGAAAGTTTGACGGTTTCTTTGCTGGAGGCAGATTTGACGGAAAGAACTGATGAAAATGGAGAGTTTCATATTCTTGAGGCAACATTCGCATCAGGTATACCCGGTACGCATCAGAGTATGCCGTCAATCGAAGACGGTCTGATTACCTTTTCGGTAAACGCTTCAGGACAACCGGTCAGTATTGAACTCTTTGAAATGAATGGTGCAAAAGCGACAACCGTAGTCAACAGGGAATTTGGTTCCGGATCTCACAGGATTCCTCTCAACGAGAATCTGTTTCGAAGCTCGTCGTCGATGAAAATTCTTGTTTTGAAAAAGGGTGCCGAAATGTACCGGTTTAAACTTATGCAGCTTGGCAGAGGGATTCATCCGGTTGCAGAACTTGTGAGTACTCATTCTCAATCTCTTGCTCAACAGGCATCGGGGCAGGCGCTCGACCGTCTCGAGATCAGACGAAATGGTGAAATCGAAGTGGTAATCGATATTGATAACCTTGTCGATGATCTTCAAAT
>WJLZ01000195.1 GCA_014728215.1 Chitinivibrionales bacterium | reverse complement strand
GCCAATTGCTTTGCTGTGGAATCCGGAGCAACTGCCGCCTCAGCTCCTGTTCTATTTATTGTTGCCAATTGCGTATAACACCCTCCAAAGAATAACAGTATCGGAACAAAAATGATTACAAGAAGTTTTTTCATAATAGACCTCTTTATGGATACCTGTACAGATAACTACCTAAAATTAAAATAATTCAAAGGGTCACAATTTTTGCAAAAAGGATCTCTATTATAGAATTCGGGGATAAATACCCGAAAATTTCAAAGACGACTACAAAATTAAGAAATTTTCATAAGAAGCCTAAAAAGATCTGCGCATATAACCGATACTAGAGACATCGGCCTATCCATTAGTATTAACAAATATTTATGAAGAATTTCTCAAAATTTACTTGAATGTATTTTACACCAAACTATATAATTATTATCTTAAAGAATATCTTATATAATGTATTTATAAATACATCAAGGTCAATAAATTATATCAGCACGCAGTATTACTTGACAGGTAATTGCAATCTGCATGAAGACAAATGTTATATTTTTTCTGAGGAAGGCCTGAGTCCTGCGCGGGACTTGTAAATATTTTTATGTCGCGCTTATCTGTATGCATCTTCTGTCTTCTTATCACTGTTCTCTGTTACGGGGAAACAGAAGAATATGTTCTTCAACCCGGCGATGTAATTACGATCAATGTCGTTGAGCATCCGGAATTCTCAGGGCGCCACAAAATCCGTCCGGACGGCCGTATTAACTATCCGGTCATCGGTGAAATCGATGTGGCATCCTTGACCTGCGCCCAGTTGGTTAAAATCATGCAGGGCAAGTTATCTTCCTATATAAATAATCCGGTTGTATCCGTTTCGATCGAAGCCTATTATTCTAATAAAATTTATATAATCGGCTCGGTAAGGAAAGCAGGAGAATATCAGATTTATGAGCCGATCGATGCCATGAAAGCGGTTGCAATGGGCGGTGGGCTGGAGAACCCGAAAGTCAAAACCATAAAAATTATCCGCTCCGACGGCTCGGTGGTAACTATAGCGATGAAAGAATTCTGGGGTTCCGATACGAAAAGGGATAACAAAAAATATATCCTCTATCCCGGAGATACGCTGTACATTCCGGATACCGGGACAATCCCCTGGGGCTTTGTCGGTGCGCTTCTTGGTGTAATCAGTACCACCCTGACTATTGTTCTCACAATGTCGAGAATCAGCGGAACCGGTTAAGGAAATGCTGCTCGATTCGGATTCTGTGCTCTTCACCTATGACAAACGATCCAATAATAATCTCTATCGGCGGCGGAAAAGGCGGCATTGGAAAAAGCACCATTACGTCGAATGTGGGCACAGCGCTTTTACAGAAGAACTATAATGTAGGATTCATTGATGCCGATCTCGGCGGCGCAAATCTTCACCACTGTTTAGGGATACAACGTCCCTCAAAAGGCCTTCGAGACTATTTGACCGGAAAGATAAAAGAGCTTAATGACATTGCGATTCCGACTCCCATGGGGAATTCATGGCTTATCAGCGGTGCCAGCGATATAGTAGAACTGGCTAATCCACGTTTTTCTCAAAAGAAAAAAATAATCAGAAATCTGAGCAAAATGAATGCCGATTATATACTCGTTGACCTGGGGGCGGGAACCGGAACCAATGTAACCGATTTTTTTGCTGCCTTTCCCTATGGCATTGTTGTTACCGACGGTTCTGCGGCATCAATCGAAAACGCCTATGGCTTTCTTAAAAACGGTATTATCCGGGGCCTTGTCCGCCTCTTCCCCGGTAACAAGGAAGTGCAGAAATTCATCCACCGTAGCTCGACATCTACTGAAGGCGAAAGCTATGCAACGATTAAAGAAATGATTTCAGCAGCCACGCTCAGATTTCCTGCTGAAACACGGCTGATGAAAGAATATCTTCATTCAAAACGCATATTTCTTATCCTGAATATGGTTCGAGATTCGTCGGATGTAGCTCGGGGCCGACGATTTATCGAAATTGTCAAAAAATACCTTTCACTGAAAATGCTTTACATTGGATACATCGTCTATTCCAAAGACGTGAACACATCTTTCAGAGAAATGCGCCCCATTATGCAAGGCACCAATGCAAAAGAAATCCGCAATGCTTTTACATCCATCACCACAAATCTTATCGCTTTAACGCAAGGTTAGGTCTTTTTCATGAATTGTATTGAATACTGGGGATTAAAGGAAGAACCATTTGAAGAACTGTGTGACACCCACTTTTATTTTGAAAGCGACGACCATCGCGAAGCCCTCGACAGACTTCTGTATGTTGTTAACGATCGTAACATGAACATGTGCCTTTTAACCGGTGAAGTCGGTTCCGGGAAGACAATTACAAAAAATGTTCTCCGTGGTTCACTTCCCCGAAGAGACTTTGAAGTTATTTCTTTTGAGAATTCAAATCTCAATTTTGACGACATTTTGTACGATATCTGCAATCGCATTTCATTTCAGGATGCACGCATAAGTATGGCCGAAGAATCCTCGCTGCCCTCCCGGGGCGATAAATACATGCTCATGAATTATCTGAAAAAGACATTGGAAACGCTGGTTTACGAAGAAAGGCGTCATATGGTGCTTATTTTCGACGAGGCGCAGCAGTTGAGCGATGAAACACTCGATGAAATAAAAAACCTGACGAATATTTCATCGGAAACTGAAAACTATTTGACCATATTTCTGATCGGCCAGCCCGAGCTTCGCCAGAAAATTGCCGGGCTCCGCCAAGTGGACCAACGGATTTTTTTACGGTTCCATCTGAACAACCTCGATTACAATAACACTATTAAATATATCCAGCACCGATTACGGGTTGCCGGCCTGGAAAACCGGACAATTTTCACCAGTCTTGGCTTTGAGTTGATATTTCGTTCCACGGCTGGCGTACCCCGGGAGATAAACCGCCTCTGCAAACTGGCAATCAACTACGGCTTTGCCGAAAATCTGTCTGAGATCCGGAAAGAAGACATTCAAATAGTCCTTGAAGATATTGAGCGGGATTAATGGAAGAAAAAAGAAAAAGATTCAGTTTAGGAAATATTCGGCGCAAGCTTGAGAGTGACGCGGAGACAAAAAAAAGTCCTCAGTCAAATGGGCAACACAAAGAGCCTCAGAAGAATGACAACGCACCGATACCTCCAGCCTCACCACCTAAAAATAGAGCGCCGTCTCTTCCGGCCCAACCCCGCTTTGGTGAAAACCGGGACAATGAATTGACCTCTCGGGGAAATAAAAGGGATGAAGAATTAATCCAGCCATCCGATCCGATATCCCGCCCGCGAAAACCTGTACCGGAAACATCGCCCGAATCACCATCCACAGAAGCAGCACCGCCCCAGCCTGAAGAACAGTTATCCGCTCTTCGGCATGAGGAAGAGGAAGAAGAGGAATTTGATATTTACCAGTATATCGGTGTTCTCCTGCGGCGAAAAACAATTATCATTCTATCGACGATTGGTTTGGGTGTTTTTTCGTTTTTCTCCTTTCTTACCGCACCAAAGCATTATTCGGCGCAAGCGCGTTTATTGTTCAGTCCGGGACATAGAGAAATTGTTTCCGATAATCTTTTCACCTATCAAATGTGGCAAGACAGAGAAAAGAAGGTCAATACACATCTCGAACTTCTCAAATCCGACCAGGAAGTTTTACGCCGGATTTCGGATGCTCTTGACAACAAGGTCTCCCCCTCCGAAATTCAAGCGGGCATTCACATAGCCAGAGGGGAAACCGATGGTGAGAAAAACAACATTATTCAAATCACTTTCAGCCATCAAGACAGCGCCACGGCACGCAATGTGGTCAACAACCTCTGCAAAGAATATATCGCTTACATTGAAGAGGTCAATGCTCAGGATATTACTAAAATGATCTTTAAATTCAAAGATCAAATAGAAAAAGTATCTAAAAAACTGGAGCGTAAAGAGGATGCCCTGAAAAAGTTCAAAGAAAAGAACCGCATGGTGCAACTATCCTCCGAAACCAACCTGGTCCTTTCCAAGCTTTCCAATATGGAGCTTGCACTCCAACAAACCAAAATGGACCTTCTCGAAAACAAGGAAAAATTCACCTCTATAAAACAACAGATCAACCAACAGGAAATCAATATTGTTAATGCCATCACTGTTGAAGATCCCTATCAGACTCGCCTTTCCGAACTTGAATTCCAGCTCAATTCACTTCTGGCCGACTATAATCCCGACCATTATAAAGTGAAAATGGTCCAAAAGGAAATCAGGGCCATGAAAGAGGTTATCGAATCGAGTGTTAAAACCAAAACCGTACAGAGTGAAACATACATAAAAAATCCTATCCGGGAAACGCTTCTTCAGAGCCTCGTCAACTTAACAACAGAAAAGTCGTCCCTGGAAGCCAAACGCCAGGCCCAGGAACAGATAATCGAAAAACTCAACTCCGACCTTCAAAAACTTCCCTCCCTGGAAATTGAATACGCCTCCCTCCAACGGGGAACCCAATCACTGGAACAAACCCTTATCATGCTCGAAGACAAATATGAGAAGGCAAAAATAAAGCGTGACTCCCAGGAATCGGACCTGAAAATACTCGAACTTGCCAATATGCCCTCATCACCGAATCCTACCGTTAAAAAAAGCAGAGTTTTTATCGGAATTTTTATCGGTATCATTCTGGGTGTCGCTCTCGCATTTTTATTCGAATTTCTCGATCAGACAATCAAAGAACCTCGCGATCTGGAAAAAGCTCTTGAAGTTCCTCTCTTGGGGATAATACCACACTTGGAAGAGGACAAACCGGTAATCGATCCAGCGGACAACAAAAGCAAAACAAAACTTGAGCCATTCCGTGTTCTCAGAACCAATCTCAAGCATATCGCTAAAGTTCACCATATCAGAACTCTTATTATATGCAGTCCGGTTAAAGGGGAAGGAAAAACAACTCTTGCAGTCAACCTGGCTGTAACGTTTGCAATGGACGGGAAAAAAATCATATTAGTTGACGGCGATTTGCGGCGTCCTCAAATTCATGGCCTTCTGGAAACATCGAAAGAAACAGGGCTCTCCGATTATATTCTGGAACTTTCGGGCGTTGATGATATTATAAAGCCAACCCGGTATGAAAACCTTTCAATTATCACCGCCGGCGAACGGCCGAACAACCCAACTGAACTATTGGGAACCTACCGTTTTGACCAGCTTATTGAAGATCTCAAAGAACGGGCCGACCTGGTTATATTCGATTCACCGGCACTGCTTCCGGTGAGTGATGCTTTGAACATGGCGCCTAAAATGGATGGGTGCGTTTTTGTCGGCCGAAGCCTGTGGACTCCCCTTAAGGCCGCAAAACAGGCCAAGCTGCAACTTAAACAAATCGGCACAAAAATATACGGTGCTATACTTAACGGCATCTCACATTCCCGCGGCTACTATCCATATTATTACGGTTATTATCGATACTATGCATATAAGTATACCTATGATTATGATGAAGAAAATAGAGACAAAAAATCGATTCGCGAGATCGGCCTGAATATTGAATCGAAAATAAAAGAATCTATCCACACTCTGAAAAATTCCTGGCCCCGCCTCTTAGCTCAATCAGGCCGTTTTTTTGGCTATCTGGGGAAAAGATGGACATTCTGGGGACTTCTGATTATCCTTACCGGTCTCACAATAATTGGAGGCTGGCTCAAATCGCGCAAAGATTTGTTCCCCACAGTCGAAAAAATCGAATATATGGGCCCGGCAAAGGGACTTGCCCCGGAAAGTACTTCAACCGACATTCAATCATCATCTTTGCAAAACAAAGGAATGTCACTTGAGGCCGCCTCGCGACAAATATATAATAGTAAGAGACGGCATGGGTCGGACACTTTGCCGAACACGATTTCAGCAAATCCGAAAAATGACATCCCCTCCTGCGAGGATATTGCCCGACGATGGCATGATGCTTTTTTAGAGGGAGATAAAGAACACCTGGTCACGTTTTATGACAACAATGATTTTCGCTTTCCCCGGGGAAACTTCAACCACTGGCAATCCACTATCCTGGAAAGCCTGACAACTCGGGCCAGGGACAGTAAGGGCATGATCGACACAATGTGGAATGAGATAATTGATCCTGGACATACTAAAGTATACAGCACTTTCTTAATGGTTTCTCAAAGCGATACAACGCGTCTGCAGATCGCCCAAATTTGGAGCAATGAAAATGGCAAATGGAGTATTATCCGTCAAAAGCATAGCGTACTGCCATGAATAGAAAACGGCAAAAAAGATTTAGGACAGTCATATACCTGATTCTGTTGTGCACAATAGTGATTCAGGCGGCACGAATTATCTACACCGTATTTGTTCCCCGTGAAGTATCCTCATCGGACCCGGTAATGGTCAATGTCGATGGTAATATCGATCGTCCCGGCACCTACCGCGTGCCCCGTGGCACGAGTCAATTTGAAATTCTCCAGGTTGCCGGTGTCCGGCCCAATTCGAACATCTCCGCATTCAACCTTGCCGCCCAGATCACGGACAATCAGGCTATTGAAGTGGAACAGGCAACCGGCGCCGTCGGCACCATGCAGGAGCAGGCAATGGTCCGCCTGGAATTTTACTTCGGTGAATTGAGTATTATTGCCGGCGACGGCCGTTCCCGCCCGGCACAGGAGGGCCTGACACTGAAACCGGGCGACCGTATCTTAACCGAGGCCAGAACTCAGGCCGAACTCTCTATCAATACATATTCGAGAGTTGACCTGGATAATTTTGCCGAACTTACGGTGGAAAAGGTCGGGGAAGCGGAAGGCGATAAAAATGTTGTTGAATTCTATCAGCGTTCCGGCATCTGCTGGTATAAAACCGTCTATTCAAACCGATCGGAACTCTTTAGAATCATCACCCCAAATGCTATTATAACCGTCGCGGGATCGGGTGCCGATTTTGTTATCGATGTCCAATATGAAGCGGTCCATGTACATAATATCGACGGCCTTGTTTTAATCGAGCGACTCAACGGTGAGGAATCAATTAACCTCATCTCCGGCCAGGCAGCCGTTATCTATTCCGACGGAAGGCCCTTTCAGGTCCAGTCAATTACCGCAGATGTTTCTCCCAATGAGACATTTTCAGAACTAATAAAAGAAAAAACCAACTATATGCTTCGCCATATGCCGCTCAATTTTCTTTTCTGCGGAATCCCTAACGTCTACTATCTTGTCAGCCTTCAGTTCGAACAGGGGAAAGCCCACATAGTACAACTCCCACCGTCGACATCAGTGGAACAATTTGTCCAGGGTGTTACGACTCTTGCCCAGGCTCATCTTCATGGAGGGCCGGTATTTGCCGGCACCCTGGTCGAGAGAATTATGGATACGCGAATACCAAAATATTGTGTTTTTGACCGGACAAGTATTGTCAGGACTGCATCAGTTTTAGGGAACATTATCATAACCATCGATTCTAAGGCCGCGGCCGAGCTTCGACTGCCCGCCGGTCCTCAACAATTATCTCCCGCCCAGTTGTTTCTCTTTCTCAAACCAAGTATTTCCGGGTGGGAAGACAGCTACCGACGTCAGACCGCTGTTTTAAAAGCCATCTTCGAGAGCTTCCGGACCAGAGGGATTGTCCTCAACGCGCTCCTGGCGACACAGCTTGTTTCAGGTATTGAAACCAACTTCAGCTCTGATGAAATCATGCGGCAATACTCCAAATTCACTTCAAGAAAAAACTGGGATTTATCGACCCATAAACTGCCGACCGCCCCCAGACAAAAGGGCAAACGGGTAATTTACGAACCGGATCTGGAGCATTGTCGCCAACTTCTTTATTAAAAGAAGACCTTGCGTCCCGAATTATTTTATAGACACCCGAATCTCCCAACCCGGATTGAAGTATGACTGAAAATTCAAAATCCTTCACCCCACTGTTAATCGTTGGCTGCAATGGCCAGTTGGGCCGCGACATGATGCTCTTCGCAGCGAATCACGCCAACCAGATTCACGGCTGCGATCTTCCAGACATCGATATTACCAGTTATGATTCAACCGGAAAGGTAATAAAATCGCTCAAACCGGAGCTGATAATCAATTGTGCGGCATATGCTGCAGTTGATGCCTGTGAAACCAATCGTGAAACAGCATTTGCAATTAATGAAACCGGCGCCCATAACCTTGCCCGATGGGCGGCTGAAATCGGTGCAACGTTAGTTCATATCAGCACCGATTATGTATTCGACGGAAACAAAGATGTACCCTATATCGAATCCGATGAACCGAACCCCCAATCGGTTTATGGTCAATCCAAGCTTGCCGGCGAACGGCGAATTGCCGAAACAACCGATAAATATTTCATCTTCCGTATCGCATGGCTTTACGGAAACAGGGGCAAAAACTTCGTAAAAACAATTCTTCGAGCAGCACGGGAGCGTGAAAATACCGGAGAGAGCCTCAAAGTGGTTAGCGATCAGGTGGGATCACCTACTTATACAATGGAAGTATGCCGCCAAATTTTTCAAGCCGCCCAGACCAACCATTACGGATTGTTTCACAGTACTGCTGAAGGTTCGTGCAGCTGGTATGAATTCACCCGAAACATTCTGAACCTTTATGGAATTAATACACCGGTTACCCCCTGCACAACAAAAGATTTTCCCCGCCCGGCTCCCCGTCCGACAAATAGTGTGCTCGAAAATAAGAGATTAAAGGAATACGGAATAAATATCATGAAAAACTGGAAAGACGCCTTTTCCGATTTTTTTGAAGAAGCGCAACTATTAAGAAAGGAACAGAATAATGAATAAGGTACTGGTTACCGGTGGAGCAGGATTTATCGGCTCCAACTTTATCCACCATGTTCTTAAAGAAAACGAATCATGTTCTGTTTTAAATCTCGACCTGCTCACCTATGCCGGCAACCTTGACAATCTCGAAGGAGTGAGTGATAATCCCCGCTATACATTCTGTAAGGGCTCAATCACCGACAGACCGTTGATAGAGCGTCTGTTTAAAGAACATGAATTCGATACGGTCGTGCATTTTGCAGCCGAGTCTCATGTCGACAGAAGCATAATGGGACCGGAGGCATTTGTTAACACTAACATTCTGGGCACCCAGGTGCTTCTCGACGTTGCTAAGGTGACGTGGGACAACCAGTATGCGGACAAACGATTTGTCCATGTATCCACCGATGAAGTTTACGGCTCTCTCGGCAAGGAAGGGTTATTTACCGAAACGACGCCGATTTCTCCCAACAGCCCCTATTCCGCGAGTAAAGCAGGTTCCGATCTCATGGCTCGTGCCTATTTTGAAACCTACGGGCTTCCGGTAATGATTACCCGCTGCTCCAACAATTACGGCCCCTATCAATACCCCGAGAAACTCATACCCGTAATGATAATCAACGCCCTCAACGACCGGCCGTTACCCATATACGGTGACGGTATGTATGTCCGGGACTGGCTGTATGTTATCGATCACTGCAGTGCAATCTACACTGTACTTCGTAACGGCACCCCCGGTGAAGTCTACAATATCGGCGGCAATAACGAAATGAAAAACATCGAAATCGTCAAGCTTATTCTGAAAGAATTAAACAAACCCGAATCGCTGATCCGCCATGTAACCGATCGCCTTGGCCACGATCGACGATACGCCATCGATGCATCTAAAATGCGGGAAAAGCTCGGGTGGTCGCCTTCAGTAACATTCGACCAGGGCATTTCCATGACAATAAAGTGGTATCTGGACAATATGTGGTGGTGGAAAAAGCTTTTGGAAAAGGATGAAGTACTGAAAAAATGGCACGGCTGAGGATATTCAACCCAGCCGGTTATTATAGAGCGTCGACCGGTTCCTTCCCTGCTCTTTCGAATAATAGAGTGCCTTGTCCGCGCGGTTAACCAGCTCCGATTTCTTTTCTGCATGGGCAGGAAAAACCGCACATCCTATGC
>WJLZ01000194.1 GCA_014728215.1 Chitinivibrionales bacterium | reverse complement strand
GGATAATATGAAGTGAGTAAACCTTTATGGCGGGTAGTTTTTTGTCAGTGCCCATCCATAAATGGCTAATTTGCCCAATTTCCGCGCCAGGCGAAAATTTTTAATCCTCAAAATACTCAATGTATTCCTGCGGTTAAAAATTTCCACCTTCCTTGAACTTGAACAAATTATCTCATTTCTGGATGGACACATTCAAGATCATTACTTTCAGAGGGGGCGATATGAATACCAACGAGATGTTTGAAAAGCTGTCTTCTAATTTCAGCCATTCAAGGATTTTGTCAGCCTCCTCTTCATTCTTCAAGGCGTTGACGGCGATTTTTCGGCCATGCACCGTGATCAGTTTGCCGGAAGTGCGAAAGGTGACCGACGGCGGGTCTATAATATAGGTGTCGCCGCCAAGCACGGCATTGAGATACGGCAAGGCTTCTGAAACATCTTGATCTAGGTCCGCGTGACAATGCACTGTTTGGGCGCTGGCGTTGCATTTGGATCGGAAAATTGTTTTATGATACGTTGTCAGCAGCATGATGGTCCTCCGATGTTTTAAAAGCCTTATTCGGCTCTTTCATTCTGAAATTATAGAGTCATCAATGTTTGAACTAAGCGTGTCAGACAAACGTTGCGTAATCTTTTTCATTGATGCTTCTTGTCTGTCGAAACCATAGACGGTCAGTGGAAAATTTAGCGGTTTCTGTATTTCCCATATCTCTTCGTGCATGTCTGGCGAAAATAACTTCGCGGGATTGCCGACAGCAATCCACCCTATTGGCAACACAGTCCCGGGGTCAAGGTGCGATTTGAGATGAACAACTGCATTTATTCGTATTTAAGAACCTCTTCCCACATAGGCGCTATGAAATATGGCTGAGCCAGTTGCGATAAAGACTTCATCCTCGACAGTGCATCCGACTACATGCGCATTAGGGCTAATTAGCAATAATGTCCGATGGAAATTGAATGATTAGCATTGCTCTTCACAACAGCACTTTCTAAAATAATAACTCGCTCGCCAATAGTTATTTTGCCGCCCTCAGCAACAATTGAAGCGCCATGCATTACCCTACAGCCCGGACCAATTGTGATATCTCCGCAAAGTGTTGCGGTCAGCGCAACATATACGGATGGATGAACTTGCGGATTTTTTCCATTATGTGAAAGAAACACAAGCACCTCCTGCTGTATCCGAACAATTGAACTCACTGGTTTTTATGGCGCAGCGGAATAAAAATTCAGGGCAACGATTTGTTAGCTGAATTCCTTTATGTCATACCCATCTGTTTTCTGAATATCTTCACCATAATGTTTTTTCAATTTTTCTATGATCGTGTTAACAGGATGGACCATTTCCTTTCCTTCAAGGGCATTACGAAGTTTTTGAGGGAACTCTTCATTATTGTTTTTTATTTCATATATCTTTGCTTCATGGTTTAGATTGAGGGTTATAATCTTGGGAGTATCTAATCTGACCGTAAAGGGTTTTCTATATTCAACATATATGTCTAAAATATCGCCATATTTTTTTGGATAAAATCTGCATTTTTCATAAGCTATTACATAATCATTAGGTAATTCAGATAATATAATGTACGATAATTTGTTTTCTTTCATGCCCCACAAATTGAAACCATCAGTGTCAACCCCTTTATGTACAAATAGAAAATCTTTTGGATCATATTTTTGTGCGAGAATAAACACCAGTAATCCAACAATTATGATCGCTTGAAGTCCAACTATCAATTTTTTTCATTTTCTATATTCAGCTAGTATGCAGTTCATTATCGAGCTTCAACAATTTCGCCGGACCGATTAATTTCCCTATTCTTTATATATATATTTTTTTCAGTATGTTAAATATAATTGGATGCGGTTGGTCAATAGTTGATGATAAAAATTGACTTTTAAAATGATCAATGAAAAACTTTAAATTTTTCATTTGATCGTCTTTTTTTGGGTGGCTGACATCGCTAATCACTGACGCCGCCGTTTTTCACCTGGTAAATTTGTCTTGCTATGTTTGAACAAGACGTATACCCAAAGTATAGGCTCTATCCATAATATTTTTATTCTCTTTTATTTTTCCTGCTTCCATAGCATTTCCACATACGATATCAACGATTCCAGTACTAAAGCTATCTTGAAATGTTCGAATTGCATTCATTGCACCGGATTTAAAATGATCCCTATTGGCATAAGTCAAGATAATACCGTACCGTTTGCCTTCCATATCATGGCCTTCAGGGCCGCCAAGAGCGAAACATCGGTCCATAAACACCTTCATTTGGCCGGAAACATGAGCCCAATATATCGGACTGGCAAATAGGATTGCATGTGCGCGCCGAAGTTTTGGATACAGTAATTGCATATCGTCATCTAATACACAGTTCTTAGAAGTCTGTACTCTGCATTTACCGCACCCGATACAAAACTGAATATCCATTCCATGGAGATAACAATTATCAACTTTCCCTCCGGAATCCTTAGCACCCTGCTCGACCTGTTTTGCCAAAGCTATGCTATTTCCGTTTTTTCTTGGGCTTCCTAATACTATGATAAGATCGATCTGATCCACTATAAACTTTTTCTTTAATCAAAAATTTTAGACATAACAAGACAAACTAGGCGATACAAAAATCCGCGCGGATGATTAACAACCTTATGCAGAATCATACCACATGACGGTACGATAGAACAAAAAATTACACACCGCATCCCCTATTTGGGGG
>WJLZ01000193.1 GCA_014728215.1 Chitinivibrionales bacterium | reverse complement strand
GTGTCGTCGTGTCGTCGCGTCGTCGCGTCGTCGCGTCGTTTTTCTCCCCTCACCATCTCTCCCTCTCCCCCGACTATCAACCAGTTCCCAGATCAGTCCCACGAAGGCTGGAAAAAATATATTCGCCCCTAAAATCATCATCGATGCCCCCAGGCTGATACTCGACACCGGCCCTTCCAGCGTTTCGGCGATAGCGCCGCTTGACAGGAAGAGTGCGAAGCTGTACTCCCGGATACCGATATTTGCAATTGAGAAGGGGATAAATATCATGAATGCATAGGCCTGCCCGGCGGCCAGGTAATTGACAAGCATATCGGTGCTTCCAAACATCCTGAATAACAATGCAGTCTGCAGGATCAGAATTCCGTGAATGAGCAGTGAATAGAGAAGGGCACGTTGTCCGGCGAAGGTATACAGACGGGGAAACATTTTCCATGCCCGGGCGATATATTTCATAAAGGCATGTTTTTCCTTGACAATGTCCCGTTTCCAGAACACCGCAGCGACAAAGAGTGCCAGAAGGATAATCATACACAAAAGAACAACTTCATTGACCCGGGGTGTTTTCTGTACGATAAATATATTACCGGCAAAACAGAGGAGTCCGATAAGTGCGGTCGTGCCGACAATGTAGGCTTTCTCCACAATCACTGCGATAACCGAATCGCCTTTCCGATGAGTATCCACTTCGAGGCCGCGGAGAAACTCCCCCACTCTCCCGGGGGTGATAAAGGCGAGGGTATTGCCCCACAAAACAGTCTTGAGCGCGATCCGGTAGCCTGAAGGAAAGCTGTCATGGGCGAGAATAATCTGCCACCGTCGAGCCTGAAGCAGAAATCCTGCAATGCTGAAAGCCAGGGTGAGAACAACAGGAAAGAATGTCACTTTCGACCATACCTGTGTAAGGTCACTTCCCCTGATACTCCTGTTGGCCAGATACAGGAAAATTGCGGTAACCGCAATCTTGCCGGCCCATTGCCATTTTTTGCCTTCTATAATTTTAGCTGGTTCCATTCAATCTGTTACATCATCGAATAAGGATCGATATCAACGATAACCTTGATATTTTTCATCTTTTTTACCGGCCCCATTCGGATCCGGGCAAGCACCTTATTGAGTAAGGATACACTGTTACTCTTACAAATCAACGAATAGCGAAAGTCGTTTTTGATTCGGCTGATAATTGCCGGTGAGGGTCCCAGGAGGATAATTCCGTCTGGAGCGGCCCTTTTCGCCTCCACAACGATACGGCCGATTGCCTCGCGGACCCTGACCTCTTCTGCTCCCTGAACAATGATTCGCGCCAACCGTCCGTGGGGAGGATAGAACAATGCTTTACGGCTCTCAATCTCCCGATCGAAAAAACCGAAAAAATCGTGCTCCTTTGCCATGATGATAGCCGGGTCTTGAGGGAAATAGGTCTGGATAATAACCTCGCCGGTGTCATCACTTCTCCCGGCCCGTCCTGCTACCTGGGTGAGGAGATGAAATGTTCTTTCCGAAGAGCGAAAATCGGGTATATGAAGCGCGATATCTGCCTGAAGAACGCCTACTAAGGCGACACCGGGGAAATCGAGTCCCTTTGCCACCATCTGGGTACCCAGAAGGATATCGGCTTTCTTTTCGGCAAAACTTTCCAGGATCGATACATGCGCCCCCTTTCTCCGGGTGGTATCCTGGTCCATCCTCAATATGCGAGCATCGGGGAAAACATCACGAAGATACTCTTCGGCTTTCTGAATGCCGGTTCCCCTGTATTTGATATGTTCTCCCTTACATTTGGGACACACCTCCGGAGCGCGTATCATGTGGCCGCACTGATGACACTTCATTGAGAACTCCACCCGGTGATAGGTAAGGTGCACCGAACAGTTGGGGCACATATAGGTATGACCGCAATCTTTACAGATAAGGGATACCGAATAACCTCTTCTGTTAAGAAGTAGAATAATCTGCCTTCCCTTTTTGAGTGTCTCGGTAATCCGCCAGTGGAGAAGACGGGAGAGGAATGTCCAGTTGTTTTCTTTATGTTCGGCATTCATGTCGACTATCTCGACCAGGGGAAGTCTGGCGATACCGACTCTTTTTTTCAGTTCCAGAAGGGAATATTTTCCCTGGAGAGCGTTATGATAACTTTCCATCGATGGCGTTGCACTTCCGAGCACAACCAGGGCTTGCTGGAATTTCCCTCTCATCACTGCGGTATCCCGGGCATTGTAGCGAGGCTCCATTTCTCCTTGCTTATAGCTCGAATCATGTTCTTCATCGACAATGATCAACCCCACATTATCCATGGGTGCCAGTATGGCGCTCCGGGCGCCGATCAGGACCCGCTTTTTGCCGGTCACCACCTGTTCGAGGCTGTCTCGCCGCTCGCCATCCGACATCCGGCTGTGCATCACGGCAATTACATCACCCATGGCATTCTTAAACCGCTGAATTGTCTGGGGCGTTAATGATATTTCGGGAACCAGAATGATAACCCCTTTGCCCATAGCACATGCCGTTTTGGCGAGTTCGATATAGACATAGGTTTTACCGCTGCCGGTAATACCGTGAAGAAGGTAGGGTTTTGCAGGAGTGGCAAGTGCTCTTTTCAGAGTGGAAAAGACGGCTTCCTGCTTTGTAGTAAGGCATATCTCCATTTTTTCACCGCCTCTGCTGAGTTCGGTGGCTTCCCTGATTACAGTTTTCCGCTCCCGTACCAGTGCTCCTTTGGAACAGAGCGCTGAGAGCAGGGAATGGGAAATACCTTTTTCTTTCTGAAGGACCGGGCCGGTCCATTCATGGGCGCTGTCCGAAAGTAGACCGGTGAGGACTTCCTTTTGACGCGGGGTGAGATTTCCTACCTCCGGATTTGCTATTCGGTAGTTTATTACCTCTTTGGGTGCGGTCTCCATGAGTTTTTTGCGCACCACCGGCTTGAATACCTTACCGATTTCACACTGATAATAGGATGCGATCCACTCATACAACTCGATAAGCGAACGGTTTGAATCGGTCCATTTTCCGGTTTTAATCTCCAGTACCGGTTTGAGTTTTTTGCAGGGCGATGAATCCTTGAATTGAACGATCACTCCCCAGAGTTTTGTTTTCCTGACTTCAACCAGCACCGGTGCGCCTCGAACAACCTTGCCTTCGAATTTCTCGGGGAGTATGTAATCGAAAACACCGGGAATAGCGACAGGGAAACCGACGCTGACAATTTGGTCTTTTGAACGATTCATGAAGAAATTTCTTGACCCTCTTCCGAGGTATTGTTATGATTTATGAGACTGAGATATAGTATAAATTAATACTAGTCGACAATTTTTGCCGATATTTTCATAATTCTTGCCATTTATTGTACCCAGGGGCTTAGCTTTTGCTTATCAACATTGAAGATGTCAATCCCGGAATGGTGCTTGTTGAGGATGTTGTTATGCCGAATGGCGCTGTTCTGGTAAATGCTTCCACCGAGCTTACCGAGAAGCTTATCGAGACATTAAAAAAACGGGGTATTGAAGAAGTTCAGGCGGCAACCACTGAAGAACTTGCGTCGTTGGATGATGAGTTCGATGAGAGTGAATCTGAAGAAACCTATGAGGAGGAAGAAGAGGAAGAGAGCACCGACCATCACTCCCAACACCATCACAATCACCACGAAGAAGCCCGGCCGGTAGTACCGAATATCAGGTTACTTGTTTCCGAGGATCTCATGTCGGCTAATATGATTGTCGAACCGCTGGGAGCACCGAATGAGGTCTTGGAATACGACAAAATAATGGAAGTTTTGGGACAATACGAGGTTACGTACGGCATAAACGAGAAAAAAGTCTCCGAATTGATTGAGCGATGGGAGAAAGAGAAGAAAGCCTGTGAAATTGAAAGCATTGCTCAGGGTGCGCCTCCGACACCGGGTAAGGAAGGCGAACTGGAATTCAGGGTTAAATATATCGAAGATTCCTATTACTGCAATGAGATAAAAAATGCCTCTCATTACTGGCAGATTGCCGAAATTGGAGTCGAGATCGACCGGGTTGATAAAGGAACGGTAATTGCGGCACGCCAGATGGGTATGCCGCCTGTTCCCGGGAAAAATATCAAAGGTGAGTTGGTCACTATCGATGAAATTATCAGGGAGAAGCTCGGTCTCGATGAGACGGTGGAGTATGTATCGGAGAAAAACGAAATTGTCTCAAAAGCTTGCGGGGTTGCGTATTTTGTGGACGGGATGGCCGGGGTTCTGCCCCTTGATTTTGACGGTTCCGCGGAATTGAGTCTGGAACCGGACATGATGATCGCCCGCATTGCTCTTCATGCTCCCGGCCCCGGAGGCAAAGCTCCATCAATGGATACGATCAAACAGCTTCTGCAGAATGAGAAAATTACTGTTGGTGTTAAAAATGATGCTTTGGCCCGGTTGGCCGACTCAATAACCAAAAACCAGTATCCCGGAGAATCGGTTGTTGTTGCTGAAGGTGTCAGGCCGAAAAATGGCAAGGACGGTAAAGTTGAATTTTTATTTGATATCTCATCCTCTCTGAAGCCCAAGTCCAATCCCGACGGCAGTGTCGATTTCAAAAACCTGAGCATTGTCAAGTCGGTTGCCAAAGGTGATGAACTCGCTCGTCTTGCCCCCCCCACAAAGGGAGAACCCGGGAAGGATATCACCGGAAGAGAGCTTCCTGCCGAAGACGGCAGCCCGGCAAAACTTCCTGCCGGCGCCAACACGCAACCTCATCCCGACCACCCGGAAGTTTTAATTTCCGGCACAGACGGCAATGTTAAATATGACGGCAGTCTGGTTGAGGTAAGTGAGGGCTTTGTTGTTCCGGGTGACATCGACTTTTCGACGGGGAATCTCAACTATCCAAAGTCAATTGTGGTGAATGGTGATGTGAAGTCCGGGTTTTCGGTTCAGTGCGGCGGAGATCTCCAGGTCTCAGGTACTATCGAAGATGCTCATCTCAGTGTGGGAGGAAATATTCTTTGTAAACTCGGATTTGTGGGGCAGGGAAAGGGGTTAATTGACGCCAAGGGAGATGTCAACATCGGATTTCTCAAGAATCAACAGGTCAGATCCCGGAAAAGCGTCTCCATTGCCAAGGAAGCCATCAATGCAACAATCTATGCCAAAAACTCAATCGAGATATTCGGCAATCCGCTCTCCGCTGCGGGAGGCCACCTTATCGCACGGGATTCAATTACGGTCCACACGGTCGGAAACAACAGCAGCATTCGTACAATACTTGAAGTCGGTCTGGATTTCACCATGGTCGAGGGTCTGAAAAAAATTGAATCACAAATAAAGGAAATCAACGAGAGTAAAGAAAAGCTCGCCGAACCGATAAGGCGATTTCAGCGATTGATCAAAATCCGCAAAAAACTTCCCCCAAAAGAAGAGTTTCTTTTTACAAAGCTCAAAAACACCCTGGCACGGTACGACCAGCAACTCGGGGAGCTGGAAAAGAGAAAAAGCGCCGTAGAAAAAAAGATGCGCGACACCGACAATGCATTCATTAAGATTACTCATGCGGCAATGCCGGGAACCATGTTTAAAATCGGCCCCCGCTATTTTCTTGTCAAAGATGAAATCATCGGCCCCAAAACCGTGCGGCTGATCAAGAATCAGTTCAGGATACTATAAGGTTGAAAAAAGAGACAAAAAGATCTTTCGACATTTCGATAGACTCAATGCGGCGCATGTTCAATGTGTCACTCAGTGAAACGCATGCTCAGGACAACGTCAGGAGAACGATCGCGACAAATGAAGGGGAAGAAAAGGGAGATTTGAGACAAAAGCACTGTGCCGAAGTGCTGTCGGGATTGAATGTTTGAAAATCCTGTACCTATACCCTGTACCCAACACTCTTCATCGCCGCTACCTCCCGTGATGTTAGCTGACGGAATGCACCTCTTGGCAGGGTACGAAGGCGGAGAGAGCCGAACTGGATACGTTTAAGGCGGACTATGGTATATCCAAGTTCTTCGAACATTCTCCGGATCTGACGGTTTTTCCCTTCGTACAGAACAACTTCATACCAGTGTTGTCCTTTCGATGGACTCTCTGCAGTCTTTATCTCTCCGGCATGTAGTTCCTGGTTTTTTGAGAGTACGCCTTCGTTTACCATCTGGTACGCGTGTTCAGGCGAAAGTTTGCGGTTTATTCTAATCCGATAGACCTTTTTGATATGATATCGCGGATGGGTCAGCCCATGAATAAGAGAGCCGTCGTTGGTGAGTAACAGAAGACCTTCCGAATTTCTGTCGAGACGACCGACATAATTAAGCCGGTCCAGATCTTTTCCCTGCTTTTTCAGATAATCAAAAACAGTCTCTCTTCCCTCGGGGTCATGATGAGTCACCAGGGGGCCTTTAGGCTTATGAAGAATCCAGTATTCGAGTGTATGTACTGCGGTAAGCTCTTTACCTTTGTAGGAGACTTTGTCTTTTAATGGATTGATTCGTACCCCGAGTTCTTTTACCCGTTTTCCGTTGAGATAGATTCTTCCTGAAGCGATGAGTTCATCACAGGCACGCCGCGAGCCAAGACCGCACTGAGCCAGATACTTGTTCAGACGAACAGGTTCCTCTTCGGAAAATTGCCGCTCTTTGTTCCGGGTTCCGGTATTATTTTTTTTCATAACGCGATAAAGTAATCCATTCTACCAGCTCGGTAACCGAATCGACCGATTTGAAAGGTACCCCTGCCGTCCGCTCCATTCTTTGTAGTGAATAGCTGTCCAGCGTATATCCTTCAGTATTAAATATGATATCGGGAACAATAATATAATCAACCGGAGAATCCATATTTTTTACGGCCCTGATAATATCCGATGCGCTAAGCAGACCGGCGACAGTCACCGAGGAACCGAAAAAATTGTTGACAACAGGTACAACATCCAAAAGGACACTCCCGATTGCCTGTTCGATAGTCCCGGCAATATCCTGTAGAAAGGGTGCGGCAAGAAGTGATGTAATCAGGGCAATTCGTTTGGGCGAGCCGTTCTTTTTATGGCTTCCCCTACTATTCAAACCTGTTTTTTTTACTCTCCCCCACTCTTCGAGCAGCTGGTTGACCAGTCCGATACCGTTTTCAATTTGAGGATAGTCTTCATAGTAGGATCGTTTCGGGAGAGGAACACCGCCCAGCAGGAAAAATTCATCGGCACAAAATATTCGCCGGAACCCCTCATGCGCTCTATGATAATCGCTTATTTCTTTGATTCCTTCGCATACCCGACGAGCCTTTTGGGGAGTAAAGAGGGTAAGATTATTTTTATGGTATTTTGTTAACCCAACCGGAACGACAGCGATAGAAAGAAGACTTTCATCAAATTCCATGAGGTCTGCAATTGTTTTTGTCAAGACACTGCCGTCATTGATACCGGGGCAGACAACAATCTGAGTATGAAAAGCGACACCTTCCTCTTCAAAAATCCGGAGCTGGGTCCGGATATCGGGAGCCTTGCGATTGCCCAGAAGACGGTTTCGTACTGCGGGATCGGTTGCATGAACAGAGATATAGAGTGGCGAAAGACCGAGACGGGAAATTTTTTTGACATCCCGGTCCCGCAGTCCTGCACAGGTAATATAGTTGCCGTGAATAAAAGAATGGATATAGTCTTCGTCTTTAACATACAACGATTTCCGCAGTCCGGATGGGAGCTGGTCGATAAAACAGAACAGGCACTTATTCGGGCACCGTTTCAGGGGCTGAGGATAGCAGTCGAGCCCCAGAAAAACACCCGGCTCCCGGAAGAAAGAGCAGGTGAATTGCTTTCCCTTTCGAACGAAGGTAATATCACCCTGGTCGGTTGAGGAATAAAAGCCGAAATCCATGTCATTCTCAATCATGTGGCCGTCAACGGCAACGATACGGTCATTTTTCCGCAGACCGGCACGGGAAGCCGGTGAGTCGGGAGCCACATTCTTGACAATTATTCCCCTGCATGATAAAGTCATAAATGATGCTGCGTAAAATTATTATTATTGTACTCTTTTAAGTTTAAATTATATAATAATAATAATATACGTTCTCACTGCCCTTATAGTTAATCGGCGCCCAAAATGAAATTTAACCTCAGGAGTATCATTGTGAAACCCCGTTTCATTTTCTATGCAATTGGATTGGTAATGCTTTGTTCAGGCACGTTTGTATGTACTATCCAGGATGATCTCGGTTCATTGGCCAATCCGAGTGCTCCCCAGGATGAACCTACCCAGCAGGGACCTGAAATTCCTGTTAAAGGCACACCTTTGCTTTTTGCCTCCCTGGACAGTCTCTATGTCAGTGTAGGTGATACAATGGATATCACAATCACACTCTGGCAGGACACAACCATAACCGCGGTTAAACAGCCTATTACCGGCGATACGGTGAAAGCATCGGCCTCGGCAGGAAATCTTTCGAGTAACGTAATAATAACCGACAACAATGGCCGCGCACGAGTGCAATACTGGCATACCACCGAAGATGAGAACGTTCAGATAACATTCGAATATCAGGGAGTTTCCCGGGTAATTCGCTTCGATGTCACCGACACACCGGTTAAAATTCAGAAACTGATAAAGGTGCTCCCCGAGAAATCGAGTATCAAGGCGGATGCAAAGGATTTTACCTATGTTAATGTCACCGTCATCGACTCGAATCATAATCCAATTGCAGGTCAGCCGATACAATTCATAACATCTGCGGGAATAATCGGCGGTGTGAATCCTCCAAGTGAAGAAAAGGCAGGCCAGAGTATTACCGATGCAAACGGGACTGCGAGGGCCAAACTCACCAGTACGAATATCAATGATACCGCATTTATCACGGTCTACCTGGCCGGGGATCTGAATATGAGCGATGAAACACAGGTTGCCTTTCAGGGTGTTTCCATCTCACTCTCCACCGATTCATCCAATCTGAAACTGGGTGGCACGACCTGGCTGACTGCTCATCTTCGGAATGCATCGAACGAACCTATAGCAAACACTCCCATATTCTTTTCTCTGGGCAATGAATCGCTTTCCAATCTCTCCTTTCAATCGGGGACAGTCGATTCGATGACCGGTTTTGACGGTATTGCGAGGGCATTTATTTCCGGCGATCAACCGGGGACCGATACCATAACCGTGAGAGCGGCCGGTACCAAAGCGAAAATCAATATCAACGTAACCGATCTTATTCTCGATGTTGCGCTGTATCCGAATATTATTCAGGCCCGGCGGGAGAATCATTCGGAGCTGACGGTAAAATTCAATCAAAATGACGGTACTCCACTGCCAAATAAGAGAGTCGAAGTTATACGCCATTATAAATCAAAAGAGGGCTCGGCAATATCCGACACCCTTGTCGGAACAACCCATGCAAGTGGTGATTCGATTGGCCAGTGTTCATTTATAATCAGCGCACTTCCCTATGAAGGCACCATTCGGCTGGAAATTACGGCAATAAATAATGCACAGGAAGTTGCCACTGCTGAAACATCGCTCGAATGCGTTACCCGGCGGGAAATGACTATCTATGCGCTTCCATCGGTAATTCAGGCAGATGGAACCAGTAAGTCACTTATTACCGTGCAGATTAAAAATGAAGATAACAATCCGATTGTGGGAGATGTTATCAATTTTATCACCGATGTCGGCATGGTACCATCATCGGCAGAAACCAACCAAGAGGGTAAGGCAAGTATACATCTGACCTCCGACCGAAGAAATGCGATTGCTACGGTTACAGCCACTCTTGCCAATGATCTTACCAAGACCGCTTCGATTCAGGTTGAATTTGCCGGAGTAGAAGTAAGTGCGGCGGCAAACCCCCAGAGTATCAATTCCAGTGGTCAGGATACCAGCACAATACGCTTGACCCTTACCGACGCCATGAACAACCCTATAGTCGGCGAACGGTTTGACTACCGGCGGCAACAGGAACAAACAGTTATTGTTCCCGTTGATTCAATCACCGATAACCGTGGTGAAGCTACTTTCAAAGTTGTAGGAACCGGTATCGGCCCCGATACCATCACCTTCGAATCGGCAGGGGCATCGGCCAAAACCGTGGTGTATTATTCATCACGTTACCTGTTAATCGATACGGTCCCCGCAGCGGGGGTACCCCATAGTTACGTAGCAAACGGGGCAGACAGCACACTTATTACAGTGACCTACATTGAAGGCGATGGAACCACGCCGATAAGCGGTGCTCAGGCCGAAGTCAGTATAACGCTTGGTGATATTCCGGGACAGTCGGATACTCTCTTTGTGCATACCGGCACTACCGCTGCCGATGGGAAGATATCGTTTTACATGCGAAATCCGAACTTTGCAAATTATGCTACTATTGCAGCAAAAGCGTCGAAAGGCGGAGAGATAACGTCAAAATCGATACAGCTCTATTTCAAAGCGGATTTAATCAAAAGTATCAAGCTTTCAGGTACTCCCGAGGTAATCAGCACCAATGGTGACCGGGCGAAAATTACCGCCATTGCCTATGATAATGAAGGAAACAGGGTTAACGACGCCACTATTTCATTTAATTTGATCAGCGGCCCTGGCGGTGGGGAATTTCTCGACCCGCCAACCGCCATCACCGGTGCGGACGGTAAAGCGACAACGTACCTTATCTCAGGATCGATACCGAGTATGTACCGCGACATCTGGATTGTTGCAGGTGATTTTACCTCAATAAAATCGGATACGGTAAAATTTACTATCGCCGGTCCTCCCCATTACATTACCATTCGACGGGATATAGGTGAAATTGTCGACAACAAAGACGGCACCTACACCATGAATGTTGCAGCAATCGTGAGTGATATCAACGGAAACCCTGTGGCCGACGGCACCGAAGTTACTTTTACTGCAAAAATTATCGGCTACTGTATCTATAAGCTCATTCCCGATTTCAGCTGGAATACTCATTCGGTTCAGGGTTACTGGCACTGGTGGTGGGAAGTCGATACGGTGCGGACAATTCTGCCATTTGAAGATATGAATGATAATTACCGGCTCGATAACGGTGAAGATAAAAATCGTGACGGCTTTGCGAATCGTGGTGAGGATGTTAACGGGAACGGTGTTTTTCAGCCGGGGCCGGGTTTTGAAGATATTAACTGGAACGGTATCAGGGATTCATTTCCCGAACCGGCGCATGGGTATGTCGAAGCGTTTGATGGTGCTGGAAATGCTATATGGGATACTGTCTATCTCGATCTCAATGCCAACGGCAAACGGGATATTTATGAGCCGCTGAAAGACCCGAATATGACTGAAGAAGAGTATAGAGACCCAGATAGAGGATACGACTCGACCCTGACCTGGGGAGGAGTCCGGGTTACCGGGGGGTATCCTGATATCGACTGGAATCAGAATGGAATACCCGACCCGGCCACAGCGGTTACCATAGAGCGGACAATTCAAACCGAAAACGGCATTGCCCAAAACGAATTGGTTTACGGACAATCCGATGCTCTTCGCATACAGATTTCACTCAGTGCCGAGAGTCAGGGAATCGTTACCGTGAGTCCTGATGAGTTTATTTTGCCAATACTGCTTGAAGATGTCGTTTACTGGAGATACCGACCATGATCAAAAAGACAATTCTAACATTTCTCTGCCTGATTTTAATATCCGGAAGCACCGGCAATGCATCGCCTATTGCCAATCCAACCGTTGCTATCCCCGATGCCCGTGCATCGGTGGGAATATCATATCATCTCGGGGGATACAGTATTACCGCTGATACGGTTCCTTGCATGCTCAATCGAGTCGATGCACGCCTCTCTTATTCTCCGGTATCGATGATTAATTTCGGGATCGACCTTGGTGCTGTGCAGATGAGTGTTGCCGGGGATACGGGAGTAACAGATACGGTTGGTGTTTTTGATGGTAATTTCGGGTTTTCTGGCGGAGGGCATCTCAAAGTATCCTCACCGTTTTTTTTCAATGAGCGTCTAGCGGTAGTCGGCATTGCAAAGGCAACCTATTTCACCTCAGAAAATGACCAGGGCGCTTTCTATGGCGGCACCGATGGCGCCGGTGTGCTTGGCGTACAATTTCATATTCCCGGTTTCGGCTATATTACTGCAGGTCCCATGCTCTATGTAATTATGGGCGAAAATCGAAGTTATAACGATATATCCGGTGAATATTCCAACGTCAATAATCTTCGTGGATGGCTTTCAATCGATTTCTTTCCACGCATGAAAATAGCTTCAAATAACCTTCCCTATATCTCTTTTGAAATTTCCTTATCACCCGAAGCCGATTTTAATAATCGAGCACCCATTGAAGAGTTTAGTTTCTCTATCAGCGTTGGAACAGTGACAAAAAGGCTCTATGGAGAGATGACAGATATCGAATGGCAACCGTAAAAAGAGAGATTTATTAGAGCAGATTAAAGAAAAAGGTCTTTGATTCGAGACCAGTTTGATTTTGCCGTAGGCTTGACTTCAAGGGGTTTGGCTTTTTTGTTTTCGTGTGAAGAGCTTGAGGTAGTTCGAATTGATTGAGAGCTGTTATCGAAGGTTTGCGTTGAATCGGCTTCCTGGGCAAAGGCGACAATGCTTGCCCCTGTTATGAGAACCGAAATTACAGCTCGTTTAATCATAAATAATGATTCCTCATCCTCTCTTTGTTTCTAATATAATAAAAAATTGAGGAAATTTCCAAAAAAATTAGTCAAAATCAAACTTTTTATTGGTTTTATTCTTGAGATTTATCATTTTTGTGTAATATGTTTTTAGGAATTACAATTTTTGATGTGTCGGGTAAGAGGAAGGATTCTCCCAGTACCGCTTTTATCTGGTTATAAGTCAGAGGCTTATGAATAACTTTATGGACACCGTCATTTCTGAGCAGCTCGGTTTCGAGTTCGCCTTTCCAACTTGTTGTAATAAAGCAGTAGGTATCGAGGTTATTATTTTTGATCCATCGAGCAACGCTTCTTCCCCCGTTTATACGGGCTGAAAGAGCGGCAAAAACCACATCAAATTTCTCTTTTTTAAGTATTTCAATGCCCTCTTCAGCAGTCACCACATTTTTGCTTTTGAACCCAAGACGGGCAAAGCTCTCTTTCAGAACCTGACATGCAGCAACATCGTCGTCTATAATAAGTATCTTCAGCATACACCTCATTAAATTTTTTTCGCAGAGAGCGAAAAAGTATCAGGTATCACCATTCATAATAGTGCAGTATTTTCATATAAATTGCAACTTTTTTCAATCGCAAAAAGTCAGAGTTCATGGATAAGAAGCGGTTTTCTGGACTTTTTTCGCTCCCGATCGAAATAGTTGAGAATGATACATTCGGTTTTTTTTCCGGGATCGATATTGACAATAAATTTATCGATCAGCCGCCGGAGCAGAAGAAACCCTCTTCCATGCTCATTTTCGTTGAGAATATTCTCATCAATCCGGTTATCCAGCCAGTTGAGTACATCGGTTTTCTTCAGGTTCCCCTTGGGGTCTTCCACAGCAACCCCGATTTTTTCATCATCATTGGCCCAGGATATCGTAACGGCGTCTTCTTTTGCAAGGGTATAATCATCACTCCATTCACTTCTCGATTTATTCGTCATTTGCAATACCCCATGGAAAACAGCATTGGAAATTAACTCATCGATGGCAATTTCCAGAAACACGGCACCCTTTGAAGGATAATGTTCGACAATGGTGCTGCATATTTTCTGTGCCTGGGCATGGGTACAGGCAATATTCGTTTTAATTGTTTCTTTTGGAAAATACCTTTCGAGGCCGAAAATTTCTCCGGTAAGCAAATTGTGAATATAGTGCGACAGCTCATTGAGATTGAAATCACTTCCTTTCGGCAATACATTCCCGATATTATGTTGTCTGATCATATCTACATAACTGTCGATATCATAGCCGGTCATAAGAATTCTTTTTATTCCGGGAAAATTCTTCTGGAGTTCCCGGATAAGAGCAAAACCATCCATTTCAGGCATCTGGATATCGGATATGACCATATGCGGATGATGTCTGGCAACCATATCGAGGCCGATCTTGCCATTCGGCGCCTCAAATATTGTATAGCCCTTCTTCCGAAGAAACTTGCTCAATACCATGCGAATAGTATCATCATCATCCACAATAAGAATGCTGTATTGATCGGTATTCATATGGCCGCTAATCCTGTATCCAGCTGCAAGTTGTGTATATTATTTAAAATAAAATATTTTTTTCACAATTCTTTTTGACAAATTTTATTTCTAACGAGTATAATTAAAATAAAGCATGAACACACTCTATATAATATATGGTATTGTTGGCCTCATTTCGCTTATCTCAGTAACGGTCGCCTTCCTCAACTGGATATTCATTGCATCCACATCAACACGGATATCAAATGTCGAAAAGGAGGTCAGAAAAAAAAGCACCGAGTTTGATTCGCTGAGAAAAGAAGTCCAACAGGCACGCAAAGGATTTCATACTAACGAAGATATAAATGTTGCGCCTGCTCATGCACAAGTTTCCGGCATTCATGGAGACAACCACAATGATTCCGAGGATATCCAAATTGTACGAAATGTAAGAAGTGCGTTTTCTCCATCCGAAGTTGTGATGAAAGATGAGCAAGTTCATCCGCATGATCATCCTCCATCACCGGTAAATCCCGATCCACAGATCGATACCGTCATGCCCCCGACATCGCAAGCGCCCACCGGCCATCAATTTCAGGCGCCTTCGCCCGACAGCCATTTTATTCAAGAGCCCTCAAGGGCGCATCAACCTGAATCTCCTCAGGCAGAATTTCCGTCGCCCGGAGACAGCAGTAATCATGCTGATTTTACCGGCCAGGCAGACCAGGCCTATAATCGACCGGAAATGCGCGGGGAAATGCCCTCCGAAATGATTGAACCACCAATGGAGGCTGAAAATGATGTTCTGGATATTGTCGATGAAAACCGTCAGAATGAGCCGGATGAAGGAATCCCAGATCGCATAATGATCACGATCCCCCTGTTTTCAACGTCAAAGAAAGATGCCGATTTCAGCCGGGCGTGGAAAATTTTATCCGAAAAACTTCCCCATATCGAAAACCCAGTTCTGAAACTCGATTTTGAAAACATCCTGTTTCTATACGAAAAAGAAATCAATTACCTGGAACAAATCGTAAAGACCGTCCAGATGCATCATGGCGATGCGATCTTAAGCAATTGTCAACAGGAACTGAAATATATCCTTCGCAACAATCCCACACTTGCTTCGTGCATAGAAAATTGATACTGTTTTATGATCATTCTGGGAATCGAAACATCATGCGACGAAACATCCGCCGCTCTTCTCGACGATGAAACTATTATTGCCGATGAAATCTATACGCAGGATATTCATTCCCGTTACGGCGGCGTTGTTCCTGAAATCGCATCCCGCGCCCATCTTCAGAAAGTCGGTCCTCTGTGTCGTTCCGTTCTGGATAAGGGCAACATGTCGGTTGACAAAATCGACCACCTCGCAGTCACCGACAGCCCGGGGCTTGCCGGAGCACTTTTAGTTGGTATCAGCTATGCCCAAGGGATCCATATCCGGCACAAAATTCCGGTAACCGGTATAAATCATCTTGAAGGCCACATTCAATCGATTTTTCTGGAGCATCCCTCTCTCTCCTACCCCTTTTTGAGCCTGATCATCTCCGGCGGCCATACGGCGATATACCGCGTTGATGATTTCGGGTCCTATTATTGCCTTGGTGAGACTATCGATGATGCTGCGGGGGAAGCATTCGACAAAGTCGGCACCATGCTCGGCTTTTCCTATCCTGCCGGCCGCTCTATTGAGCAGGAAGCAAATAGAGCGGGAGAAAAAAAAGCGGTCCGGTTTCCGGTGGCACGGTTATCAACACCAGGCTTTGATTTCAGTTTCTCGGGCTTGAAAACCGCAGTACGTAATTATCTCAAGGGAAAAGATCATGAGTTTATCGAAAACCATAAAGATGTAATATGCAAGGGATTTCAGGATGCAGTTATCAAGTCGCTTGTTAATCAGCTTTCAGCCGCATCAGAGCAAACGGGAATCAGCCGGATCGTTGTTGCCGGGGGTGTTGCCTGCAATGGAACCCTTCGAAAAGCAATCATCTCCCGGTTCGGTAGCACCGTCTTCTTTCCTTCACCCCGCTTTTGTACCGATAATGCAGCGATGATTGCCCGGGCTGGACTCATGCGTGCCAAAAGAAATATGGTACGCTATCCCCGCATGGCGCCGTCTGGTGGAATCGGAAAAGTAATTCAGGAAATATCCGGAAACAGCAAGGAGTAATTATGGGATCATTTTTGATGGGATGTCTCGGAGCAAGTATCATATTTTTCCTGCTCATGATAAGCATCCAATTGGTCAAAATGGAAAAGAAAATTATCAATGCAGTAACACTTATCGAGGTAAAACTCGGCACACGCATTAGAAAATGATTATTAATCGGGAGAGTGGACTACTGCGGTTGTTCTCCTGATCGTTCTTCATTTGCACCAGGTTTATAAGGAGTGGTTTCATCCGACATACAGTCGGGACACTCCCTGGCCCCTTCCATACGCGCAGCAAATATCATCCCGCATTTTTTGCAACGAAGGTATCGTAATGTGGGATATTGGCTTTCATCGAACACAAAGTGTACCCATGGTAAAAAAGTAAAAGCTTTTTTGAAAGTACAGGATATTTCCAGCCTGCACTGAATGCAAAGCCGCAGAATATTTCTTTGATTATACCCTATGTGAGTATATTTATCAATAATTAATTATTTGATATCACCGAACATGGCATCCACATAGGCCTGGGGGTCGAAATCCTGAAGATCTTCTATCCCCTCCCCTACGCCGATTTTCCGGATCGGTATATTGAGCTCTTTTGTTAAGGCAACGGCAATACCGCCCTTTGCCGTACCATCGAGCTTGGTAATAATTAGTCCGGTGAGTCCCAGGGCGTCATTGAAAACCCGGGCCTGACGGAGTGCATTCTGTCCGGTGGTGGCATCGATAACCAGAAGAATTTCATTGGGTACATGGGCCGCTTTCCGGCGAAGTACCCGGACTATTTTCTGAAGTTCATTCATCAGGTTGGCTTTTGTATGAAGGCGGCCGGCGGTATCCAGGAGAAGAACATCACTCCCCCGCGATTGCGCGGCTTCCAGTGCATCGAATGCCACCGATGCCGGATCTGCGCCTATGTCCTGAGAAACAAAACCGGCGTTATTGCGCTGAGCCCAGATTCTCAGCTGTTCCACAGCGCCCGCGCGAAAGGTATCGGCGGCACCCAATACAACATCTTTTCCCTCACGGGTATACTCATGACAGAGCTTGCCGATCGTCGTGGTTTTACCTACGCCGTTTACGCCAACAACAAGAACAGTCCACGGCTTGGGAGGAAACTCATCGGGGAATTGAACCACATGAAGACTATCGGCGATGATCTTTTTCATGAGATCATAGGCCTCTTTAGCATCGGTGATCCCCTGTCGCGCAATAGCATCTTTCATTTCATCGATAATCTCCAGACTCAAATCCATCCCGATATCAGCACTGATCAAAGCCTCTTCAATGGTATCGTAAAATGAATCGTCAAAGACAGCCTTTCCTACGATTGTAGCAATCTGGGAACGTGTCTTATTGAGTCCTTCTTTCAGCTTTCCAAAAACATTCATGCTCTTTTATCCCTGTGGTTTTTATTAAAAATAATCTCGGGCACCTCAGGTCATGAAATCAAGAAGGGACTCTGTTTTTTTCTCATAATTCAAGGTGTTTTCGGTTATTACCCGAAGACGTTCCGGTGAGAGGCGTACTGCAGCCACAGCGGCATCATCAAACGGAGGATCGATCTCTCCTTCAAAAGTGGGAAATCCGGCTACATGGGCGATACAATTGGCAGTGTGGACTATCGAAAGCGAGGAATGCTCTTTTTCGCTCTTTAAGGGGGTGTGATGGTACTCTATTGCATCTGCAAGAACATCGGGGAAATTCCAGTGATAAGCGAGTGCTGCTCCGATTTTCATATGTGAACATTGAGGCTCTTCGGATAAATAAAAAGGTTTATTCACCGACTTACTGTGGCTGAGAGCTTCATTCACCCGCTCCGGATCATACCCGCACAAAACAAGCTTACCGATATCATGCAAAATACCAATAGTAAACACTTCATCACTGTCAAAAACATCATCATATCGGTTGAGATGTTTTGCGATCGATTCTGCAATAACTGCGGTAGTAATTGAATGGCGCCAGTAGTTTTTTATGTTGAAAAATGAAGGGAATGTATTTACTCTCAGGTTCGAGAGCACCGATGCCCCCATAACAAGGGAATACAGTCGTTTCTGCCCGAGGAGCACGACAGCATTTTGTAATGATGACACGGTTCTGGGTATTCCGATATAGGCTGAATTTGCCAGTTTCAGTACTTTCCCTGCCATAGCCGGATCCAGTTTGAGCGCATCGACAAGGTCCTGCGCTGAAGACTCGGGATTTGTAATAATTGTCCGGATCCTCTGGAGTACCGGTGATGGTGACGGGAGGTTCTGAAGACGGTCAAAAAGGAGAGCAAATTCTTCCATGTCAATCAATCTCCCGAATTGACTATGGAAAAGAATTCATTTGATTTATCTATTTCATTCTCCACCGTTTCGACAATACGGCGATAGATAGCATCATCCATTTTTAAAAGTGTACGACTCCGTGCCCATTCCCGGGGGCCAGTTTCCCCTTCCCACAGATCGACATTCAGATGGTGTGTAATTATATCGGCCACATGAACAACTGTCACAAGGTCGATAATCTTTCCGGCGGTATCGGGTGCATGATGAGAAACGATGGATGCTTCAAGTTCGATAGGAAGAGCCCATTTATCGGCCAGCATCCTGCCAAGCTCGGCATGGGTGATACCCAGAACCTGGGATTCGGCATCGAGCAGCGAAACATTATTCTCTGCGGCGTACCGGCATGCAGCATGATAATCGTCGTGAAGATACTGATCAAAGACAAGCTTTCCTATGTCGTGGAGAATTCCGGCACAAAAAGCGCTTTCAGGGTCCATCATGCGGATATTCATGAAACTCCGTACAATCGTGCGCGCCGCAAGAGCGCAGACAATTGAATGGCGCCAGAACTGTTTCCGATCGAAATTTTCGCTTTGCATATCGTTGCCGAAAATCTTCATTACCGATGCACTCAGTACAAGTGATTTGATCGTATTAAATCCCAGAATGACTACTGCGCTCGATACCGACGATATGGTACGGGGAATACCGTAGAATGCACTGTTGGCAAGCCGGAGCATTTTACTGGTAAGTGCGGGATCTTTTTCGATTAACCCGGCAGCATCGTCGGCAGAAGTATCGGGTGAATTGACAATTTCGATAAGCCTGGTTACTACCGCCGGGAGTGAGGGAAGCTGATCGATATTTTCGACAACTCTGTTATAGCGTTCGCTCTGTGTGACATCACCCATAACTATTCTCTTTCTATAAAATTTCTCCGGGATCATTTGAGCATATTTCGCCGATACATATTCCCGTATCGGGATTATAGTCGTTGATTGTAACAGTCGCCCAGCTGTTTTTGGGAAGCGTCCGGTTTGGAACACGTACATTCAGATAATTCGAAGTGTACCCGATTACCGGTGATGGATTCTGGACCAGGATTCTCTGAACAACCGGCTTTGCACTGAGGGCAAAATCCTGTTTAGTTTTTTTGAGTATCGAGCGTAAACGAACACTTCGTCTGTTTTTTACCTGATGACAAACTTTGGGGGTAAACGATTCGGCAGGTGTGCCCGGACGGGATGAAAAGCGAAACACATGACCATAGCAGAACCCTGCAGAATGTATTCCCGCCATGGTTTCTTCGAACATCTCGTCGGTTTCACCGGGAAACCCGACAATAAAATCTCCCCCGAGGCAAAGTATCGGATTATTCTTTCGAATCAGGCCCAGTTTCTCGATTGTTGATTCTACAGCCCCGGCATCTCGTCCCATCCGTTCAACAACCCGGGAAGAAAGGCTTTGTACTGAGACATGAAGATGGTTGCAGATTTTTGGGGAAGAGACCACCAGGTCCAGAAGGTCATTGGAAAGATCCCGAGGATCGATAGAGCTTAATCTGATCCGGAAATCACCCTCAAGGGCCACCAAAGCATCCAATAAATCGACAAGATTTGTGCTCTGAGCGTTATGGTACTGACCGATATGTGTTCCGGTCAGTACAATTTCTTTATAGCCGGCCAAAAGAACATGCTTTGCCTGTTGTAACACCGTCCCCATAGAAACGGAGCGGGCCGGTCCACGGACAGAAGGTACGATACAGTAGGTACAGCGAAAATCGCATCCTTCCTGAATTTTCAGAGCGAACCGGGTCCGCAGCGCCTTTTGCACAGGAACGAGCGAAATATTCATGGGAAGGGGCTCTGCGCTTTTTGTATTCAGCGGCGCATGAACACAACCGCCCATACTTTCCGAAATGATGGCGCATATTTGATCTTTGTAAGCATTGCCTACCACCCAGTCGACCGGCATCTTCTTCCGGACCATCTCGGGTTTCTGCTGGGCAAGGCATCCGGTGGCAAGAATTTTTGCCTGTGATGCATTTCTTCGGGATGCCTCGAGCATCCGGCGGGATTTGGCTTCAGCAGTACGAGTGACTGTGCAGGTATTGACAATAATTATATCGGCCTGTGATAGGTCGTTAACAATCCGGTACCCTTTCCGGAGGCAATGGGCGGCAATAGCCTGCAACTCTTCCTGATTTGTCCGACAACCGAGCGATTTCAACGCAATCCGCTTGCCCGTCCCGCTTTGCGAGGCCTGCTTTTGCAAGGAAAATGGATCCGAACACCTTCTTTTTTCTCTGGCTCTTATCATTTGTTACTGTAACGGGTAATACCGTAAAGCGGTGATTTCTATTCCCATTCTTCAAGCGCATCCCTGGCCGATTTGTAAAATGGGATAATCTTGTCGATACTCAGGGTAGAAAAAAGGTCGTTGACTATATAATTTGTGCCTGAAACACGAAGTTTTCCGCCGGTATCTTTGATAAGTTTATTCATATTAAGAATGACACTTACACTCAAACTGTCGAAAAAAGTCAGATCATCAAAGTCGAGAAGGATCCTGTTATGATTTTCCATGGCAAGAAGAAACCGCTGTTTGAAATACCGAGAGCCCCGCGGGTGATTCATAACACCTTTTAAATGAAAAATACAGACATTGTTGAGTGTTTTCTGATCAATCTCGAGCTTGATATCGACCGATTCCTCAAAGATATCGACTTCCGGAGTCAGATCGCTGGAATTATCAGCCAGGGCAAAGATTTTATCCAACCCGGTTTCTTCAAAGAGTTCCCGGATATCTCCCTGCACGTTACGAAGAGAAAGTTGCTCCCCCCGGGACTTCAGTTCTTTTGCGAGCGAGACCAGTGCGCCGATCCCGGAAGAATCAATAAAGACGGTTTTTTTCAGGTCGATCACTATCCGGTCGTTATGTTCATCCATCGCCTCGCTGATAGCTGCCTTCATTTCTTTGACATGAGATCCGCTCAGATTTTCCGGTGCGCACACAGACGTAATATCACCATCTTTATCGACAGCCATTATTCCTCCCTTACCGCAGGAACCTGCGGGAAAGTTCATTGAGAGATATTCGTACAACAGTGGGCCGTCCATGGGGACAGGTATAGGGATTTTCAGCGGCGAAAAGACTGTTGAGCAATCCGTTCATTTCTTCCTGATCGAGTTTCTGACCGGCCCGGACAGCGGTGCCGCAGGCAAAGGCGCTTGCATACCTTTTCTCCGGTTCTGATATTCGACGGGAATCATCTTCATCAAGAAGATATTGTACCATAGTTCGTATTGAATACTCCACATCAGAGTCTTTTAAAAAAGCCGGAATTGCCGCAACGGCTACTGTGTTACCGCCAAAATCCTGGATATCATAACCAAATGCTTTAAAATAGTCGCTCGATGAATTCACAACTGACTTCTCTGAAGCTGTGAGTTCAATTGTGATTGGAAACAGCAGCTGTTGAGATTCGGTTCGCCCATTCCTTAAATCGGAAAGCGTCTGTTCGTAGATAACCCGTTCATGAGCAGCGTGCTGATCGATGAGCAGGATACCATTTTTTATCGGCGCTAATATATAGGTCTCATGGATTTGATAACATGAGATCAGATCATGAAAAATCTTTTTTTCGTTCTCTGATAATTGTACTGTATTATCCATGGTTCCATCAAGTTGTTTTTCCGTTTTGTCGGATTTATAGGTAAATTGCAGTGATGCTTGCGGTTGAGGGATATTGCCGTGCTGATCGACAGTAACTGAAGAAAAGAGTGTTGGAGAAAGCTGTTCGGGTGATTTTGTATCCAACGATGAGGATTCTTCCCGGACAACAGAGTATCGACCCTGTGATTCCGGAGGGTGAAAATCCGGATAAGGAAGCTCATCATTGCCCGGCCTGAGATTGGTATCGACTGCCGATTGCAGTGATGCAAAAACAAAGGAAAACAATGATTTTTCATCATCGAATTTGATAGTTTTTTTTGTCGGATGAACATTGACATCGACTTTGGATGGATCGATATCCAGAAAACAGAAATATGCCGGACGGTACTGGGTTGTTATAAACCGGCGGTAGGCTTCTTTGACAGCATAGGCGACCGAATCGTTATCTGCCCGTCGAAGGTTCACATAGAGATTCTGGTATCGCGGGCGGGCCGATGCATGCGTGGGGGGGGTGACATAGAGAAGAAGCCCCATCTCAGCTCTGCTGTTTCTGCACTCGATTAAATCTTTGGCAAATTCGGTTCCCGCAACCTGAGCTATCCGCATTCGTGGAGAATCGACCGGTGGTGTATCAAATACCCGTTTACCATCAAACCAGGCTTTGAAATGGATCGTGGGAAAAGCGATAGCGACCTGTTCGATCATTTTGAGCATATTCATTCGCTCTGCCTTGCGGGATTTCATGAATTTTTTGCGCGCCGGTACATTAAAAAACAGATCGCGAACCGTGATTGTAGTGCCCTGTACATGGGATTCGGGTTCCGGTTCTGATTTTTCGCCTCCCTGACTATTCACCTTAGTTCCGAGGCCGCTGTCCGAATCGCTTGAAATAATTTCCATTCTACTCACGGCACCGATACTTGCCAGCGCTTCCCCCCTGAATCCCAGGGTGGCAACAGCAAAGAGGTCGTCGGCAGACGTTATTTTGCTTGTCGCATACCGGATCAAACAACGGGAAAGATCATCGCTTGACATACCAACACCGTTGTCGGCAACCCGGATTAATGCAAAACCGGCATCCTCGACAGTGATTTCAATTTTTTCCGCCTCAGCATCGATTGAATTTTCGATCAGCTCTTTGAGCACTGATGACGGCCGCTCAATGACCTCACCGGCAGCGATCTTTTCTACAACCGGGCGGGGAAGAATTTCGATATGATTTCTCATCGGCGCCATAAGCTGGTATAAGGATAGTTACAATGATATTGTCGGGGTTGATTACGGTCGAGCCGGTTGAAAAAATTGAGACTGGAAACAATTATTACCTGGAATTATGCATGGTGAAAATGCGGAAGGGGGGATTTGAACCCCCACGTACTTTCGTACACTAGACCCTGAATCTAGCGCGTCTACCAATTCCACCACTTCCGCAAGTCATCGTGTGACGAATTATCCTGATAAAATATATTGTGGATAAGGAAATAATCGATATAATACGGTCATTCGGTTAAAAAACTATGCCCTAATCGTTTTCATTCCCGATCTTTGTTGCCAGGTCCTTATCAATTCTAACGACCCAGCTGTAAGGACCGTTTTTCTCGGCATTAATAGCCTTTTCGTATCGCTTATCTCTCCAGTATCGTGCCCACGGATGAGGCAATGCGCTTTCCTTTGCAGCTTCACTGATAGCAAGATTTTCATTCATTGCAACAACCGATACGGAAACGACCGAATCATTCTGTGAATTCATAACATCATTCCTTTCTTCAAAGATGTGGCAGCAATTGTATATACCACTTATTCAAAAGGTTTTTTTGTCGGTTTTTAAGAAGAACCTTTTAGGAACATTTTTAAAAATCCGGTAATTCCTGCCATAGAGGTTTCCCGTCTCTTTTTCTCTTTCTATTGATTAATCTGGTGTTTTCACCGAAAAAGGTTGTCTTAGTCGATAAGATCTTTTTGAAGAAGAAATGAGTGGGCAACATCTGCGGGATCTTCATTTTTCTCATCAACCCGGAAATTCAATTCACTCATTTCTTTATCGCTTATAGTTCCCTTGAGCGAAGTTAGTACAGAACGTAGCTGCGGATATTCCTGCACCGTCGTGTTTCGAACCAGCGGTGCGGCAAAATAGGGCGGAAAAAAGTTTTTATCATCCCTGAGGGTAACAAGATTGTATGCCTTGATTTTGCCGTCGGTCTTAAAACTGCAGATAACATCAACCTCACCATCATCAATAGCCCTATACATGAGCCCGGAATCCATTTCTCTGGGAGATTTTTCAAATTTGAAATTATAATGTTGGACCAGACCGGGGTAACCGTCGGGACGTCCCATAAATTCGTGATTGAATCCGGCCTTAAGAATATCGCTCTTCTTTTTAAGATCGGAAATGGTACTGATTGAAAGGCTCTCTGCCAGTGATTTTTTCATGGCTAATGTATAGGTATTATTAAATCCAAAAGGCGGCATCCACAAAAGGTTCCATCGGTTCTTAAACTCTTCCTTTACTTTACGATACAAACTGTCGGGCTCGGTTATTACCTCTTCTTTAAGAATGGCAACCAGTCCTGTGCCGGTATATTCGGCATAGCAATCTAATTTTTCGTTTTTAAGGGCAGTAAAGCAGATAAATGTTCCACCCAGATTAAACTTTCTTTTTACCGGTACGTTCATACGATTTTCTATGAGCTGGGACATTATCTCACCCAGAATTATCTGTTCGGTAAAATTTTTCGTTCCTATTATAATACTACCATTTTGTTTCTTGTTTATTGTAATGATCGAATGTATTCCCAGCCCTACAGCAACAAGGATAACAAGAGCAACGATACTAATTATTAAATAAGGTTTTTTACCCATTACTTTACCCGATTCTCTACATAGGAGGTTTCATCATTGATTCGAATCGTTCGAATATAAAATCAAGAAGAAGTGCCAGGATCGCAGCGGGAACTGCCCCGGCAAGAATCATTGTGTTATTCACCAGAGATATTCCCCGAAAAATAAACTGGCCTAATCCTCCGGCACCAATTGCGGCACAGAGCGTTGCGATACCGATACAGATAACGGTAGAAATCCTGATTCCTGCCATTATCATAGGTGATGCCAGCGGGAACTCAACTTTTGTCAGAAGCTGCCAATCGGTCATTCCGATTCCCCGGGCCGCTTCTTTTATGGAATCATCCACCTGCATAATTCCGGTATATGTATTCCGGATTATCGCAAGAAGAGAATAGAGGAAAAGGGCAACGATTGCGGGGGTAATGCCGATCCCCCCGATAATCGGAATGGGAACCAAAAAGCCAAGGAGAGCGAGGCTGGGGATTGTCTGAACAATTCCGGCCAATCCAAGGACCCATCGCGCCAGCCACTGGATCCTGCTTAAAAGTATACCCAGCGGTACCCCGCATACAATTGCAAGAAATACCGATATACCGGTCAGGGTAATGTGCTGGCCGGTAAGGGTAAGGATTTCCGCTTTTTTTTCAAGCACAAAACGAATAAAAGCCATCATAATACTAAACGTTTTTCCCGAGCAAGTTTTTCTGCATAGTTTATCAGATAATCCCGGTGAGGCCCGATAAAATTTTCAACAAATTTGTTGGCGGGATTATGCAGGATTAAATCGGGATAATTGAGCTGCTGTATGCGGCCATCGTGCATTACAGCGATACGATTTCCGATTTTCACAGCCTCGAAGATATCATGGGTCACAAAAACGACCGATTTACTCAGCTTTTTTTGCAGTTTTACAAACTCATTCTGGAGTTCTTCCCTGGTTATCGGATCGAGCCCGCCAAAGGGTTCATCCATGAGAATAATCTCGGCATTTCCGGCAAGTGCCCGGGCCACACCAGCTCTTTTTTTCTGGCCGCCCGATAACTGAGCTGGATACCTGCTCCCGTAAATCTCAGGGTCAAGATCCACCTTCGAAAGCATTGATCTGACCGTATCATCGATCTTTTTCCGGTTCCACCGTTTTAATCGAGGAATAATGGCGACATTTTCGGCAATAGTCATATGAGGAAACAGGCCGGAGTCCTGAATGACGTACCCGATATTCCTTCTGAGGGCAATAGGATCCCACTCTTTTACATCAATACCGTTAATCTTAATATCCCCGGTATCCGCCTCGATCAATCGGTTGATCAGTTTTAATGTGGTTGTCTTGCCACATCCGGATAAACCGACAAGAACAAAGATTTCTCCATCTTTTACCAGAAAACTGAGGTCTTTTGCCCCGTAAGTGTCTGCATTATAGTGTTTGCTGACGTTTTTAAATTCAATCATTCCGGGTTAATTATTGCGGTCGTTCATTTTCATATCAGATACCTTTCGTCCGATAACCGCTGCATAATGAAGCTTTTTCCCGGTAATTGAAAGGCGATGGCAATAGTTTTTGCTCGCACAAATCGAAATACTCGTATCAAGATTTGTGTGTAAAAGATCCTTGAATCCTGTAAAATCTTTATCTGAAAGGAATGTCTCTTTAATATTAAAAGCGATCCATCCGCCATCTTCAACCAGATTGAAAGCATTGATAAATGCCTGGGTTGGAATGTCACCGAAACCAAGGGCGGCAACAGTAATCAGGGAATTGAACTTATGAGTAAGCAATGACTTGGTTGTAAAAACATCCATCTGACTTAAATCCATGACAGCGTAGTCATGATAGACTCCCGGACGGTCACGGTATGCGGCTTCGCACGCTTCCGGAATAATATCTGCACCCACAACCCGGCTAACGCCGATTTTCCGGAGTTCTTCACCTACAATACCATTTCCTGCACCAAAATCGAGAACTGAAAGGTTTTTCGGATCAGCACCTTCCCTGGCCATCTCCTCTTTTAACATCGATACAATAACCCGCGGTGAGCAGCATTGAAGGCTATTATAGAATATTTCTTCATATAAACCGGGCACCTGATAAATCTCATCATAGTTATGTAATCTCACTTTTCGCTTACATTCACCATCATCAAACAATACCCATTCTTTGTCTTGAGACAAACCGGATATTTCGGGAAATGTGATATCGTATCGCTTAAGAGTTGCAGGCATTTTCTGGATCTCCTTTCAGATAAGTGGGACCAATGAGATGAACAGAATTTCAGGGATATACAAATCTTTTTCCCTGCTAATCTTTTCCCTGCTAATTTGCTTCTATATAGAAGCACCTGTTATGCCCTACTGTTTTTTCAGTTTCATTCAGGCTCATCATTATTCCCAACAAAAAGTATTTTGACTTTATTTGTATGTAATAATAATATATTTTGCTATATAGATGCAATATTTATTATTTTTTTGTGTTACTTTAATTGTCATTTTAATGTTAACTTAATGTACTACTAACAAGAATGTCACATACTATCTCAATTCCACATAATATCCGGGTCAAGCCAACATCGCTTGAGCAGTATCTCAAAGAGATAAGCAAAAGCAAATCGCTTTCACGGGAAGATGAGTTCCAGTTGGCTCGACGGATTAAAAAAGGCGATAAGTCGGCATTGAAAGAGCTGGTCGAGTGCAATCTTCGTTTTGTTGTAGGAGTTGCCCGTACTTATCAGAATCAGGGTTTGCCGCTCAACGATTTAATCAACGAAGGGAATCTTGGGCTGATTAAGGCGGCGAAACGGTTTGATGAAAACAAGAATTTCAAATTCATTTCCTATGCCGTCTGGTGGATCCGCCAGTCTATTCTTCAGGCTCTGGCTAACCAATCGCGAATAACCAAATTGCCACTTAATCAGGTGGGAACTATCCACAAAATCGGAAAAGCCCAGAGCAAACTGGAACAGCGAAAAAGCAGGACTCCCGATATTGAAGAAATCGCCGATGACTTGGATCTCGATAAGGACAGGGTGATCGATGCTGTTCGTATCGGCAACAATCATGCGTCACTGGATGCTCCCCTGGCTCAGGGGAAGGACCTGAAACTTCTTGATATTCTTACCAACTCAACGATATCATCACCCGACAGCAATGTCAATTCCGTATCGCTTCGGCAGAAGATCTATAATGTTTTGAGTTCATTGTGCGATAAGGAGAAAGAGATACTTATCCTTTATTTTGGTATCAACGACGGTGTTCCGCTTACATTGGATGAGATATCGCAGCGGTTCGACATTACCCGGGAACGGGTCAGGCAACTCAAGCAAAGAGCAATCCAGAAACTGAAAGATTCTCCTGAAACACAATTGCTTCGTGCATACCATTAAATGAAATAATACACCAATATTTGACGAGGTTTCATATGCTTAATGTAACCGGAAGAGCAAAACAACAGCTGAAAGAGCTTTTAGAGAGTAAGGGAAGCGATCCGAAAAGTGCAATCAGACTTGTTGTTTCTCCTCATAAGGAGGGGAAATTACGGATGGTTATTGATGAACCACAGGGTAACGACCAGATCGTTAAAAATGATGGAAATGAGGAGATTCTGATATTTGACTCAAAATTGCAGCCGGTTCTTGAGGGCAAAGTTCTTGATTACCCAGAGGACAATCAGGACGCTGCATTTACTCTATCAAATATTCCGGATCAAAATTCGAAATAATTATATTGTTGACCTGAAAAATATCAAACCTGTTAGTTGTATTAGTTCGCGTGGACATTTTATTTTTTTCAAGTATGCCTCGAAAACTTAATGTTAACAAGCCCTACTTTTCTATTGGGGCAGTCGCTGAAATTTTAAATATTCAACCCCGGATGCTCAGGCTTTACGAAGAACGGGGATTGATTACGCCTTCCCGTACTGAAGGAAATCGGCGGCTCTATTCGTTAAAGGATATCGATGTTCTGGCGTATATACATTATTTAGGATGTGTCAAAAGAGTAAATATCGCCGGTATTATCGAGATCCAGAAACTACTGCACAAGCTCGATGATAAAACGCGGAATGAGTATCTGGAAGAAATCGAGAAGGAAATCGAAGATCTTCCTTCAGAAAAAAAGAAGGCTTATTCGGGTGAAGACAAAGCTTTTTCGGAAGTGGTGATTAAAGAGGCCGAAGAATATGTTTCGAAAGTAACCGATAAAAGCAAATAAAATTATTTATTTTTCCCCTGGACTATCATTCCTCCCTGCTTGTACCCATTTCCTGATACTCCACTCTGCTCCCAATGCAAAATCAACTTTGCTCCAGAACTTAGCGATAACACCAAAGAGCAGGATTACTCCTGAAATTAAGAATCCTGTTCCAAAAGCGGAAAATAGCTTGTAGACATCGAGCCATTGCGCCATCTGACGAAACAGAAAAACATGTACTATCAGAAGCGTTAATGAACATCTTCCAAGCAAAGTAATGGCAGAGCGTTCATTGAAAACATTTTTGTTTTCCATGTAGCGGTAGAAAATAAGAAGAAAAACCACTGCGGCCGAGAGAAGCAGAAGCAGGGGTGGAAAGGGAGGATAGATCCGGCTGGTGAGGGCAACAAACCTGTAAAGAGTATGATCTTTCGAGACATGGAGTATTAAGCTGTTCATAGCAGGAAATAGCGCCCCAAGTACCAGAAAGAGTCCTCCCAGAGCAAGGCAAAACCGGGTCTGACGATTTATAAGAAGCTTTCCGGTGACAATACCAAAACAGAACAGACCAAACCAGGGGAATATCGGAAAATGGCCTTCAAAGAACATCAATCGCAACACCCCACCCGGCAGTGTGGTATCGCCCATTGCGTGGTTATATAGTTTATAGGGAGTTTGCAGAATTTCCTGTCCCAGAGGGGCGATAAAAAGAGCAAAAAAACCGATTGCTAAAACCGTGATCGAATTGTGCCGGAGCACCAGTGGCGAGAGAAGGATAGAGAAGCCGATCAGGTGCAACACATACCAGCTTCCCCAGGTAAACCATCCGGGCGTAATCACATTGAGCAGATAACCGAATCCGATTATGCAAAGCCCCCGAATAAATAGGACACATTTGGTCCCGGAGTTTTTATTGATGAAATAAACCGTCCCTACGCCGGCTAAAACAATAAAAATCGGTGCCGCGAGCCCGCCGAGAGCATTAAACCCGATCAGTAAAGGATAGCGGCTGAGTTGTGAACGGATATCGTTCCAGGGATTGTTCCAGAGCCATTTGCCGAGATGCTGCTGGACCATGAGTATGACAGCAGTTCCCCGAAGAGCATCGATGTACGCGCCGCGTTTAGAAAGAATTTGAGGAATCATCAACGATTTTTCTTTCGGTACTCCACCTCTTTATCACTCCAATTTTTTACTCCCTGCTCTGTATACTATCTATATATCCATTCATACCGTCGGTAATATTTGCCGCATTAGCTTCATCGGTGTCCAGATGCATCGCCAGTTTATACCGGGGATTCACCCGTACTAAAATATCACCGTATACCAGTTCCCGGTCGCCGCCGACACGCATGCGGACAACATATCGGTCACGCAGTCCTAATTTCAGAGCATCTTCGGGTGCCATGTGAATATGACGCATTGCGCAGATAACCCCCTTATCGATTGACACACTACTTCCATCGGCTTCAAGGATAATGCCCGGGGTATTGGCAAGGTCTCCCGATTCCCGTATGGGTGGATGGATTCCCAGTTTATACTGTTCGGTCATGGAAATTTCCACTTGAGTCTCTTTCCGCACCGGTCCCAGAACCCGTACCCGTTCAACTTTTCCCTTAGGCCCCACAAATGTCACTCTCTCTTTGCAGGCAAACTGTCCGGGCTGGGAAAGATCACCGATTGGGGTCAACTGGTGACCCATTCCGAAAAGGCGTTCCACATGGTCTTGTGAAAGATGAACATGATGAGCGGAAACTTCAATGGGAATCGGAGTTTCCTTCTGTGAAGATACAATCCGGGTAATATATTCTGTCTGGATTGTTCTGAGCGTTTCCCTGGCGATCATCCGTTCCTCATCGGTTTGAATGACCAGGATTCTGACCGGTGATCCTTCGTGAGAAATATCTGTTACAGCGCCGTCACTGGGAACCGAATGATTTTTCGACTCATCGATATCAATCCCCATGTAGCCGAGTCCCTGACAGGAAAGGCTCCTCACTCCAGGACTTTTATATCCTATTCCCCCGGTAAACACAACCACATCAAGCCCCTGCATCGCCGCCACATAGGCCCCGATATATTTACGTATGTGATAACAGAATGATTTGTATGCCAGAAGAGCACGGTGCTCTCCCCTTTCCGCGGCATCTTCGATTTCCCGCATATCGTTTGAGATTCCCGATATTCCCTTTAATCCGCTCTCTTTATTAATTAAATGATCCAGTTCATCAACCGACATGTTTTCGGTCCGCATGAGATGGAGCAGTATTGACGGATCGATATCACCTGTCCGGGTTCCCATAATCAAACCGGGCGTGGGAGTAAAACCCATGCTCGTATCAACCGACCGTCCATGGTCGATTGCGCACATGGATGCTCCGTTTCCCAGGTGACACGAAATTATTTCGAGTTCATTGAACGGGCGATGCAAATATTCGGCGGCTTTGAGGGATATGTAGAAATGAGACATCCCATGGAATCCGTAACGGCGGATTTTTTTCTCTTTATACAGTTCATAGGGAAGCCCATACATATAGGCATAGGGCGGGAGTGTATGATGAAAGGTCGTATCGAACACAGCAACATGGGGTACAGAATGAAAAATCTTCTGTGCCTCGCGAATGCCGATAATATTCACGGGGTTATGAAGGGGGGCCAGAACGGCGGCATCCTCAATTGCTTTCATTGTCGTATCATCGATAATAACCGGCCCGGAAAATTGATCACCTCCATGAACAACCCGGTGCCCCACCGCCGTAATATCGCCGGGAGATTTGATTACCTTACATTTATCGACAAGATAATCGATCACGGCTCTGAATGCATCGGCATGATCTCCCCCGGGAAGCTCATCGGAGCTGCGTGTAGTGCTGTACGATGATAAATGTATCAACCGTGACTCACCGATTCGCTCCACCACACCACGGATTTCTGCACCCGGATTCCCGGTATCAAAAAGGGTGTATTTTAATGATGACGATCCGCAGTTGATAATGAGTATTTTTGAAGGCATTTCGGTCCGAAGCCTGAACCCATAGGGATCATCGCTTTTGTGTAACGCTTCGGAGGTAACCTCCATACCGGGAGCATAACCCTTTGACCGCCGGGCTATGAGTTTCGACAGATATCGGATTGCGGGCGGATGAGTTATCACCATCGAAGAAAAAAGTGTCTGGGGAATGAGCAGTGTTTTACACCGGGTTATTCCGATTACATCAGCAACTGTTTTATCCCCGGTCATAAGTGACATTTCGCCGTAAATATCTCCCGGTTCAAGAATTGCTACCTTATATTTTTTACCGGTATTGTCGGTTACCGATACTTCGGCGGTGCCCTCAAGTATAACGCCGAGAAATCTTCCTTCTTCACCAAACTCGACAACCGCTTCCTTACCCTCGAATGTGGTAACACGGGAATGGTCGATTAATTTCTGAATCTTTTCTTCAGAAAAACCCGTAAAGAGAGGAACGTTTTGGAGAAGGAAACCCATTAAAATTGAATTATTCATATTTTTATCAGTTGTCATAAGAAATGTTTTCTACCTCTCAAATTCCAATGCTCATAAGACAATCAAATCCCGAATACTATAGATGTTATTGCACTATCCGGCATCCAGCCACAAGAGACACGTATCGTTTCTCTATTCCGTGCCTTTGGGGGTGTTCCGCGGAAAACATTTCAATTGGTATAGGGCGATGACAGTTCTTCTTTGAATTCCATGCCGTAAATGTCGAGCACCGTGATAAAGAGCGAAACAATCACCGGTCCTACAATAAAGCCCATGACACCAAAGATTGCGATCCCGCCCAGGGTCGAGAAAAATATCAGAAGGTCATGCATTTTGGCATCTTTCCCCACCAGTCGGGGCCTGAGAAGGTTATCGATATTTGAAATGACAACGGTACTGACTATTGCGATACCGACACCCTGCCAGATATTGCCCAGAAGAATCTGTATAATTGCAGCAGGAACCATCACAAGCCACGCGCCAATCATGGGTATGATCGAGAGGATTACCATGATAAATCCCCATAAAAGCCATGTGTTTATGCCGAAGATAAGGAGTGTTATTCCACCGATCGCTCCCTGGGTCAATCCAACCAGAAAGGTTCCTTTGACAGTTGCGCGAGATATGAGAAGAAACCTGCTGAAAATGAGGTCTTCATAATCGTTCCGCAAGGGGCTCAGATACCGGAGATGGCGTATAATGTGTTCACCATCAATAAAGAAATAAAACATGGTAAAAAACATGATTGCAAGATTGGCGGCAAGCTGGAGAACACCGGTGGATGTCCGGCTGAAAGCAGCGGTCAAAATCTTGCCGAGTGATTTGGCTGCATCCTGCAGTGATGATCTCCAGTCTATCTGACTCAGCCTGAGCCAGCTAACCAGCTTGAAATCTTGCAGCTGCCCAAGAATACCTTCCTCTCCCCTGCTGATTACCTCCCGTATTTTCGGTTCTGCAGTAGTGTATAATTCGATTGTCTGAAGAGTCACGAGGTGAACCAAAATATAGGCAGGAATAAGTACTCCCAGAATAAGAATCAGACAGGTGAGTACGGAGCAGAGGGCCTTTTTGTGCTTGAAGTGTTTCAAAAACCATTGATATAACGGATAGAAAAGAGTCGCAAAAGTAGCGGCAAGAACCAGGGGGACCAGAAACTGTTTAATAATAGGAACAAGCATCAGGCCGAGAAGGACAAGCATGACAACGAGGACTTTTCGGTTGAGACGGGCACCAGTGGCTTTATAGGCGGACGAATGGTGTCCGATATTCAGGGAATCCGGTTGAGTCGATTTCACCGGAAACTTCTCTACCGGTTTGTTTCTCTGCTCCTCATCAGGATTCGGGCCCGCAGACTGTTCCGCAGGTTTTTCCGAATGAGAATCAACTGTTTCCGGGCTTTTGGGATTTTCCGGTGAATCCTGCTCTTTTTGAGGATTATTGTTTTTTTCAGGTACGGGATTTTCGGGCATATAAACTCCATAATGGAAAGTTATTGTTCATAAAAATAGCTGTGCAGGGCAGCGAAATCAAGGAAAGGATTATTTAATTACTGTTATGGCGTTTTTGCACCGCAAAAGTTTCGGTGATTCGCGGAGCTTTGGAGGGATTACCGGCATTCCGATTGAAAGCGAGGAGGGGATGTGGATTTGTTTATGGCAATTCTTTGTTTTGTATTTTTTTAGATTGATATTTTTATCTTTCTGATCAGCGATTATCAGCTATATTAGCGTAATTAGCGTTCTATTTTGGACAAGACTGAATTCCGATATTTAGTTTCACACCCTGAAAAGAAATATTTGCATTTATGCCATATCGATAGTATATTTGTAATACAAGTGCAATATCGATAGAGGCTTTATGGAAACCGTGAAAATTTCGCCGAAATTCCAGGTAGTTATCCCGCGCAGCATCCGTGAATCGATGCATCTTCAGCCGGGACAAAAAATGCAGGTTGTGGAATTCGGGGATCGCATAGAGTTTGTTCCTCTCCGCACATTGGGTGACCTGAGGGGCTTTGCACGCGGTATTAATACGACAATCGATCGTGAGCAGGACCGCGTATGAACCTTGTTGATTCTTCCGGATGGCTTGCATTTCTGGCTGACAGCGCAAACGCAGAAAAATTTGCCGAACCGATACAGGATATCGGCAACCTGCTTGTTCCATCGATAGTTATTTACGAAGTAACCGAGGTGTTGATGCGGGAAAAGGGGGCCGATTCGGCAATAGTCGCGCAGGCACATTTACAACAGGGATCCGTTGTCGATTTGACCGCAAGCCTGGCGTGTAATGCAGCATTGATCAGCCTGCAATTCTCTCTTCCCATGGCAGATAGTATTATCCTTGCTACCGCCCGTAAGTATAACGCAGTAGTATGGACCCAGGACAGTGATTTTGAGGGGCGTGAAGGGGTTATATTCTTTCCTGCTTAAAACCGGTATCACGTCCAATACAGCATATACAGAAAATCACAACCAGAATATATTCGAAATATGAGTAGCTCACAGCCTTCCAGCCTGGCATAATTGTTATCTACCTGCTATTTGTCTGATTCCACACCTTCCGAAGATCTTTCATTCGCGCATACACAACAGACCCTTTACCTTCCGATGCCAGAAAACGATCGCAATAATCCAGGACACTATCAAGCTCGCTGAAATTTTTCTCATTAAGGCTGACCGGATGGGAATTAGATACCACGATTGAATGCCGTCAATAATAAATCCGGAATCGTTGGAATCAGGAGCGACCGGTACAGGCGCTGAGAGTTTTTCGGTTGGAGCAATCGAAGAATCCCTGCTGCAAAAAAAAATCGCGGCAATCAAAATAAGAAACAGAGTTCTACATGGCATGTTGTGCATTGATAAAAAATAATAGCCGGTTGCAGGTGATTTTGAGAAATTAATTGATTGGTTCAGAAAAATCCCGCTATTGATTTTTTCAAAGCATATTTATGAAGTCAATATATATTTGTTGTTATGCTCCATTTTATATTTTGATTACATACTGTTTGCGTAAAAGGCGAAACCTCTTAAAATTCATCGAGGGAAAAATAGTGATCGGAAAAATTACCGGAATTGTGCCGGATGACCTAATCAAATGTGTCCGGGCGGTTGCGTTCCTGGCACCATGGTGTTTTATGCCAGCCATCGCCGCTACCCAGATCGAATGGACCCCGCTTCACGAACCCGGATCCGGCGGCCGGCTTACTTCGATTGCAGTCAGCCCCCACGATCCCAACCATGTCCTTTTAGGCGGCGATATGTTGGGTATTGGCGTCAGTTTTGATAAAGGAGATTCATGGCTTGCGACTTTCGGCCTTCCGAGCTGGGAGATCGGCGATTTTACGTTTCACCCTGAAAATCCTGATATAATCTGGGCAGCCACCATGAGCGGGCCCTGCAAAAGCACCGACAAAGGAGTCACCTGGGCAAGCAAGCGAAACGGCATGCCCGATATCG